>JANOIQ010000502.1:0-7590 GCA_031407835.1 Chitinophagaceae bacterium | reverse complement strand
CTCATGGAAGTTGCACCTTCACCAAAATATTCAACAATAGCATTGGTGCCGCCTTTTACAGTTAATACACCAGCTACTTTTAAGATGACATCTTTAGGAGCAGTCCAGCCATTCAATTTGCCGGTGAGTTTAACACCGATTAATTTAGGCATCAGCAATTCCCAGCTTAAACCCGCCATTACATCGCAGGCATCAGCACCACCAACACCAATGGCGATCATTCCCAAACCACCGGCATTTACTGTGTGAGAATCAGTTCCAATCATCATACCACCGGGAAAGGCATAATTTTCAAGTACTACCTGGTGAATAATGCCGGCCCCGGGTTTCCAAAACCCGATACCATATTTATTTGAGATGGAGGATAAGAAATTATATACTTCTTCATTATCTGTTACAGCTTTTACCAGGTCGGCTTTGCCTTCCTGTTTGGCCACAATCAGGTGATCGCAATGCACGGTTGAAGGAACAGCTACTGTTTTACGGCCGGTTGTATCAAACTGGAGCAGGGCCATTTGGGCAGTTGCATCCTGCATCGCCACACGATCGGGGGCAAAATCAACATAGGCCTTTCCTCTTTCAAAGTCCTTCACTTCCATATCCTTCCAGAGATGGGCATATAATATTTTTTCTGCCAGTGTTAACGGGCGGCCAAGTGTTTTACGGGCTGCATCCACTTTGGCAGGCATTTCGCTGTACAATTTTTTAATGAGGTCGAGATCAAATACCATAGTTATAAATTTGAAGAGTTGTCAATTTAATGATGTGCCGGCTGAAAACAGTAACTCAGCTAATTACATTAAAACCGTGGTTTTTATTTCCAAATCGGCTTCTTTTCAAATCAGCACATCAAAAAGTGCTGCGAATTTACCGAAATATGATCAACTTTTTGAACCATCTCTATGAAAGAATTGTTGATTACTCTATCTTTAACCTGTAAAAGTAAAAGCAAATGAACCGCCTGCGAAGAATGATTGAGTGGAATGTTTTTGGGGTATGCACCTGGGTAGGAGAAAAAATGGGCATTGGAACCAGTACAATCCGTAAATACTTTATTTATATTTCTTTTCTTACAATGGGATCCCCTCTTATTATTTATTTATTTGTTGCTTTCTGGATGAATATCCGCCAATATATCTGGTTCAGTAAAAGAAACCCTGTCCGCCACTAGCAGGTCATTGCTTATTGTTGTGCGATTCCGTACATTGACCGATCAATTTCAATATGTTTTCTTTTGAATACATACATTCCAGTTACAGTCGGATGATGGAAGATCTGGCAGCAAGGCTAAATGTCAGGCCAAAGGATAACTGGTTGTTTTTTCCTGAAGAAATCGCAAGTGGATATTACAGGGTTCTGCAACTGCCCAATGGACTGGATGTAAATATCATTAATTGCAGGATGAATAAAGACTGGCTCATCCACCGCAAAAGCGATGAGGAAGAATATTATACATTACGTTTTGATGAACTCACTGTAGAGAGAGGAATTTCCATCGGCATTGATACAGATGTTGTGGAAAGGGAAAAAGAAACAGTCGCCGTTGCCTATCTCACCAGTTCTTTGTTCGATTGGTATTACCATGGAACAAAAGGGACTTTTTTTAAAGGAATCAATATCCTTATTCCCAAAGAATGGCTGGGAAAGCTTATGGGTATTGAATTGTTTGATGATATTCTGCCGGCCTATCTCGCATTAAAGAGCAGGAGTTTTAACATGGAACCCCTGGATAAAGTATACTACGAACTCATGAATGAAGTGATGCAGGAAGACAATGATTCACCTCTCCCAAACTTATATATTCATAACAGGGTACAGTTATTGATGGAACGTTTCTTTACCCGTATCCACTCAAGGGTTTCACTGGCTGATGTACAGAGTAATATTAAGCATGATGATATTTATATTGTACTTAAAATTGAAAAACTGTTGATAGGAAATTTTTCTGACAAGCCCCGTTCAATTGAAGAACTGTCGAGAAAGGCAACCATGAGTTCAACTAAACTGAAAAAAATATTCAAATCAGTGTTCGGGCTTCCTATTTATGAATATTACCAGCAAAAAAGAATGCAAAGGGCAGGTGAATTACTGGCAACAGGAAAGTATTCGTTAAAACAGGTAGCCGAAAAAATCGGGTACAGTAATATCAACAATTTTTCAACTGCATTTAAAAAGCATATGAAGCAGGATCCATCAACATTCAGCAATACCGGGTAAATGATTTTTAAATAATTCATTGTGATTGTAATTAATCTGATATCGCACAGTTATAAAGAGTATGTGAAAAGTGTTGCTTCTACTCTGCATACAGAAGTAAAAGATGATCTGCTGGTTTTTCCTTCATCTTTTGCTGATGGATACATGCAGGCGTTTGAATTACCCAACGGATTGGAAGCATTGGTTGCAGATATGGTCTTTCACACGGAAGCATTATACCAGCGAAAGAAATCAACTGAGTATTTCTGTAACCTTACATTTAATGAAGTAGAGATTAATGGTTCTATCAGGTTTTTCAAAGATGGAACAGAAATGGAAGATAAAAGTGATTACCGTGCAGGGGTTGCCCTATCATCAAGTCTTCATGATACAAGTTTTATTGTAAAGGCCAATACAAAGGCTAAAACAATCAATTTTATTTTAACAGGGGAATGGTTGAAAAGTAACCTGAGTTTTTTTGATGGGCCGCAAACATTTGAAGCATCCACCCTGTATAAAAATACATTAACCCATCCCGAACCCTTCGATGCACAAAACAGAATTTTGTTCGACGAAATATTCCGCACCGACAGAAACCATCCACTCCATAAAATGGTTATCAAAAACCGTATCATGTTTTTGCTGGAGCATTTTCTTGCAAAATTATACCGCAACATCAGGAAGCCCGGCGAGGCTGTTCATAGGAAGATGAAAGATGCAGATTTGGGTAAATTGATGGAAGTGGAATCAATACTGGTAAAAGATTTCAGTCAGCCCCCGCCAACAATTGTAAACCTGGCAGCAAGAACAGGTATGAGCGTATCTAAATTAAAAACAGCTTTTAAAAAAATATACAATACCGGCATTTACGAGTATTATCAAAAAAACAGGATGCAGAAAGCCCGTTCCTTATTACTTACCGGTCAGTATACAGTAAAAGAAGTTGGCCTGCAATTAGGATATACCAACCTCAGTAATTTTTCACTGGCTTTTAAAAAGGAGTTTGGCATCTTGCCAAGCCATGTTTAATTACCTTTTGCAGTTATTAGTTCAGCTTTTTTAGTTTTAAAAGAATGCAACTGATTCAGAATTGTTTGCATCTTTGTGTTGATTATTTGTGCAAGACCCGTTTTTATTCCTTTACCTCTGATTCGTGTAACCGATTTGTTATTCACCTTGTACAATCATTATTCATCGACCCTTTTATAACGCAGTTATAATAAACAGATCCGTCTGTACGCAAAGTGTACAGTTGATTTTTGTTTATCCATACCCACAGTGCAGGCTCTTGAAAGAGGGCCTGTTTTTTATATTGTTCAGATTGCTTTTTTGAGTTTCACCAGCTGTTCCAGCAGGCCTTTTAGTTTATCGAGTTGCAGCATATTGGCCCCGTCGCTTTTGGCAACAGCAGGATTTGGATGCGTTTCAATAAATAAGCCATCAACACCTGTTGCTATTGCAGCTTTGGCAATGGTACCGATCAATTGAGGATTGCCACCTGTTACTCCGGTTGTTTGGTTGGGCTGCTGTAAGGAATGTGTACAGTCCATGATCACCGGCACATTTAATTCTTTCATCCAGGTAATATTTCTGTAATCAACAACCAGGTCCTGGTAGCCGAATGTATTTCCTCTTTCTGTAAGCATTACTTTGTGATTACCAGCCTTCTGAATTTTCTCCACAGCAAATTTCATAGAAGGCCCGCTGAGGAACTGTCCTTTTTTCACATTCACAATTTTACCGGTTTCAGCAGCAGCCAGTAACAGATCAGTTTGGCGGCAAAGAAAAGCAGGGATCTGCAGCACATCCAGATAAGGTGCAGCCATAGCAGCTTCTTCATGTGCATGAATATCGGAGGTTGCAGGAAGCTTGTAAGCTTTCTTTACTTTCTCAATCAGGTGTAACCCGTTATCATCGCCTAAACCTGTAAAGGATGAGGCACTGGTTCTGTTGGCTTTGCGGTAGGAAGCTTTAAAAATATAGGGGATGCCGAGTTCTTTACAAATGCCCGAAACCTTATCAGCCACTTCCATTACCAGCTCTTCACTTTCTACAACACAGGGACCGGCAATGAGAAAGAAATTTTTTTCATCATACGATTGATTGGCAAACAGATCTTTAAGAAAATTATCCATGGGCCAAAGATAAATGTAATGTATGATGTTGAAAGTAAGATGTACGCCCCGTCTGACGCCCTCATCTGACGGATAAAGGGATTCGATTTTTTGCCCGGGCTCCATCATCCAAAAATCATGGCCACGATAATATTTGTGCAAACGAGTGATCGTTTTTGCCTTTATTTTTACACCTACTTATAAAATACGTTTATGGTAAGAGATAAAATATTAGTGATTGGTGCTTCAGGACAGATTGGTGTAGAACTAACGCTGGCCCTCCGTAAAATGTATGGCAATGCGAATGTGATTGCTTCCGATTTGCGTGAACAAAATCCGTTGCTGGAAGGTACAGGCCCGTATGTAAGCCTGGATGTGATGAATAAAGAAATGCTGCATGTGCAGGTGATCCGTCAAAACATTACCCAGATTTATTTACTGGCAGCAATCCTATCTGCAACGGGTGAAAAAAATCCAAACCTTGCCTGGAACCTCAACATGACTGGTTTGCTGAATGTGCTTGATATTGCAAGGGAAGAAAAGTTACACAAAGTTTACTGGCCAAGCTCCATTGCAGTATTTGGACCAACAAGCCCCAAACAAAACTGTCCGCAGCAAACCATTATTGAACCAACAACGGTGTATGGCATCAGCAAATATGCGGGTGAGTTCTGGTGCAATTATTTCTTTCATCGGTTTGGGGTTGATGTTAGAAGCCTTCGTTATCCTGGTTTGATCTCTTACAAATCTGCACCCGGTGGTGGAACAACCGATTATGCTGTAGAAATTTTTCATGAAGCTATTGAAGAAAATAAATACGAATGTTTTTTGCAGGAAGATACTTACCTGCCCATGATGTATATGCCCGATGCCATCCGTGCCACTATTGAATTGATGGAAGCACCGGCCAGCAAAGTTTCAATACGTCATTCGTATAATATTTCTTCCATCAGTTTTTCACCCAAAGAAATTGCTGCAGAAATTGTGAAACATAAACCGGGATTCAGCATCAGTTATAAACCTGATTACCGCCAGAACATTGCCAATAGCTGGCCGCAGAGTATTGATGACAGTGTGGCCAGAAAAGATTGGGGATGGAAACATGAATACGGCCTTGCTGCTATGACAAAAGATATGTTTGAAAATTTATAACAAAACATTTCAGTGTGCTGGTTGTCATCTTACTCACTAATCAGTTTTACCTTTTTAATTTACAGATCATATTATGATGAAATTAGTAACCGGGATTTCTTTGCTCTTCTTATTCTTCAGCACAGGCCTTATTGCACAAACAAAATTTCGTACAGGTTGGTACAGGGCATCAGTTACAAGACCCGATGCGGCACAACTTATTTTCAATGTGGAAGTGATTGAAAAAAACAAAAAGCATGTTCTTTATATCCGTAACGGAAGCGAACGTTTACTGGTTGATGATATCAGACAAAAAGGAGATTCTGTTTTTATTGAAATGCCTTTTTTTGAATCTGCATTCAGATTAAAAATTCAGCCCGATCAAAAGCTTACCGGAAAATGGATCAAGGGAACCAGTACAAAATACCTTGAACTGCCAGTTGAGTTCAGCTATGGAATAAAAGAACGCTTTTCTGTTTTTTCAACTTCAAATAAAAATATTTCAGGAAGATGGAAAGTTGATTTTACAAGACCTAATGGAACAGACCGCCCGGCCATTGCTGAGTTTCAGCAAAAAGGTTCTTATCTCACCGGAACATTTTTAACACCAACTGGTGATTACCGTTTCCTTGAAGGTATTGTAAGCGGCGACAGTTTATACCTGAGTTGTTTTGATGGAAGTCATGCTTATTTATTTACGGCTGTGATCAAACAAAACCAAATCGTTAATGGATCCTTTTACAGCAGCGCTTCCAACAAAGAAACATGGAGAGCAGTTAAAAATGAACTGGCTGCATTGCCCGATACTACGCAGCTTACACAATTAAAACCCGGTGAAAGCAAACTGAATTTTTCATTTAAAGATGTAAACGGCAAAACAGTTTCCATCAACGATGCCCGTTATAAAAACAAAGTGGTGGTGATACAGATCATGGGCAGCTGGTGCCCCAACTGTATGGATGAAAGTAAATTCCTCACGGCGTTTTACAAGCAGTATCAAAGCAAAGGAGTTGAAGTAATAGCACTGGCCTATGAATACAGTACTGATTTCAACCGCTCGAAAGCAAGTATCCAGAAATTCATCAACCGTTTCGGTATTAAATACCCGGTGCTGATTACACCAACAACTGTAAGTGATGAACAGCGCACTGAAAAAACATTGCCGCAATTAACACCCATCCGTTCCTTTCCCACAACCATCTTTCTCAACCGGCAGGGGAATGTTTATAAAGTGGACAATGGTTTTTACGGCCCCGGCACAGGGGAATTTTATCAACAGTTTAAAACAGAGTTTTACCGAACCATTCAATCTTTACTGGCAGAATAGCAGCATTTCATAATACAGAACTATATTTGCTGGCCCTTAAAAAGGGTACAACTGTATTATTTAACTATTAAAGATTAAACTGATGGCTGCAAAGATTAAAGTTGCCAATCCTGTTGTTGAACTGGATGGCGATGAGATGACAAGAATCATCTGGAAATTCATTAAAGAAAAATTAATCCTCCCATATCTCGACCTGGATATTAAGTACTACGATCTTGGTGTTGAATACAGGGATGAAACCAACGACCAGGTTACCATTGATGCAGCAAATGCTATCAAAGAATATGGTGTAGGTATTAAGTGTGCAACCATCACTCCCGATGAGCAACGTGTAGTTGAGTTTAAATTGAAACAAATGTGGAAGAGCCCGAATGGAACCATCCGTAATATTTTAGATGGTACAGTGTTTCGTGAGCCAATCGTTATCTCGAATATTCCACGTTTGGTTACCAACTGGACGGCACCCATCATTGTTGGCCGTCATGCATTTGGTGATCAATACCGTGCAACCGATACCGTTATTAAAGGCAGGGGGAAATTAACCATGACCTTTACTCCCGAAGGTGGCGGCGAACCACAGGTATTTGAAGTATACAATTACAAAGGTGATGGTGTTGCCATGGCCATGTACAATACCGATGAAAGTATTTATGGTTTTGCAAGAAGCTGTTTCAATATGGCATTGAGTAAAAAATGGCCCTTATATCTTTCTACTAAGAATACGATTCTTAAAAAATATGATGGCCGCTTCAAAGATATTTTTGAAGAAGTGTATCAGAATGAATTTAAAGCACAGTATGATGCAGCAGGTATTGTGTACGA
>JANOIQ010000488.1:0-6860 GCA_031407835.1 Chitinophagaceae bacterium | reverse complement strand
TATTCAATACAAAAATCACGAACACCTTTAATGGTATCTAAAACAGAAAGAATATTATTGCCGTCAATTTTGATTCCTTCTATTCCATATCCTCTTGCACGTTCAATTAAACTTTCGCATTTGTACTGTTCATTGGTTGGTGTGCTTAACCCATAACCATTGTTTTCAATGATAAAGATTACAGGCAGGTCCCATACTGCAGCCACATTTAATGCTTCATGAAAATCACCCTCGCTCGTTCCACCTTCGCCTGTAAATCCAAGAGATACTTTCTTTTCCTCTCTCAGTTTATATGCTAATGCCACCCCATCAGCGATGGCCATTTGCGGACCGAGATGCGAAATCATTCCGCAAACATGATGCTCCCTGCTGCCGAAATGAAAACTGCGTTCCCTTCCTTTACTGTATCCTTCTTTATTTCCCTGCCATTGCATGAATAATTTATGCAGCGGCATGTTACGTGTGGTAAACACACCAAGGTTGCGATGCAGCGGCATGATCCATTCGTCCTGTTGCAATGCCAGCGTGGCTCCTACAGCAATTGCTTCCTGCCCAATTCCACTAAACCATTTGCTAATTTTTCCCTGGCGAAGCAATAAAAGCATCTTTTCTTCGATTAATCTGGGATACAGCAATGATTGATAAATACCGGTCAGTTCAGAATTGGTAAGGTTTTTGCGATCAAACAGCATTTTTAAAAACAATATTCAGTGAGAAACAAAGTTCTGCTTTCATGCGAATTAAAAAAGGATTTTCTTTTGCTCCTTGCAATCATATGCCTGCAATTGCCGGTAACTGTTTTTGCACAAACAAAAAGGCCGGATAGTTCTTTTATTGTAAAACCTGGTAAAGGTGAAGAATTAAAGATTAAACAAAGAGGTACTGAGCTGCAACTTATTTTTCCCAAAACAACGTTTCGCTCTGCATTGAAGATCATCAACACCAATGGTGCTGTGATGAAAGCGGTGATGATTGATGAAGGAACAGAATCCATCTCTGTTTCACTTAATGGTCTGCCAAAAGGAATTTACCAGTGTGTAATTGAAAACCGTACGCAACGGTTTGTAAAGAAAGTATTGCTGCAGTAAAATCAGCCTGCTTTATTCTTGTCTTCTTCTTTCAACACCATTTTGTGTACAAAAGAATTGATGATGGACAAACAAATACTGAAGAGCAGTGCGTACCAGAAGCCATCTACCACAAAACCTTTTACAAAATAAGCATCGAGTAAAATGATGCAGGCGTTGATTACAAACAGGAACAGCCCCAGTGTGAAAATAGTAGCTGGTAATGTAAAGAGAACGAGGATGGGTTTTACAATTGCATCCAGCAGGGCCAGTACAAAAGCTACAGCAATTGCAGTGAAGAAATGATTAATGCTGATGCCGGGTAATAAATACGCCAGTACAAAAGCATTGACGGCTGTTATTAAGACTTTTAAAATAAATTTCATTTCAACACTGAGTTTTGGAGAAATGGAGTAACACAGAGGTTAATCCAGATCCGGGTTACCATTTATTCTTCTTCTGATGCCCTCTTTTAGTAAGATAACATTAAAGTTGATCAACAATCCGATCCGTTTATCAGCCAGTTTAAGATAAGTAACCAACTGTGCCTCATGAACCGGTAATATAAATTCCAACGATTTCAATTCAAGAACTACTTTGTCTTCAACAAGTATATCAATGATAAATTCTTTATCAAGTCTTTCGCCTTTAAAATGAACAGGAACAGGTACCCGTCTTTTTACATGAAGACCTTCATCTCTCAACAGTTTCATAAGGCAAACTTCATAAACCGATTCCATTAATCCCGGCCCAAGCTCCTTATGTACTTCAATTGCACACCCAATTACCTGCTCAGTAATTTTATTATACTCTGCCAAAGACATATAAGTGTTTTCTCTTTTTAACTCCCTATCTCTCCCTCTCAGTTTTCTTTACTACTCTGAGTTCCTCTGTACCTCCTCTCCTCTGTGTTAAACCTCACACTACCACCAATTCATAAAAATCGTCCGGTTGTAAATATTTGTTTGCCAGTTCCTGTATCTGCTTTGCTGTAATATGTTTAATGGTATCAACTGAAGAATAAAAATAGCTCTCATCAAGTCCGTTTAAAATTAAATTCTTCCAGCGGCCGATAATATGGAAGGGACCGTCCAGGTCACCAAGAACGGTACCGATGAGATAATTCTTCACCAGCTGCAGTTCATCTTCCTCCACCAATTCATTCCGCAGGTCTTCCATTTCAGTGTACACTTCTTTGATGGTTGCTTCACTCACATCTCTTCCTGCTTCTGTGCTCACCATCCACGCTGATGTGGCAATATGATTGAGAATATAACTATGAATGCCGTATGTATATCCTTTGTCTTCACGGATATTACTCATGAGTCTTGATCCAAAAAATCCACCGAACAAAGAATTCAACACCTGCACAGGTTGAAAATCGGGGTGGTGACGGTTTGGAAATTCCCTTGCAATACGGATAGCACCCTGTACGCCGTTTACATCGTTGGCAATACGGTATTTCTTTTCAACAGCCGGAGTTACCGGGTGAATAATGGATGGTATCTCTTTTTGGTTCAATGGCAACTGACCGATGGTTGCGTTGAGCTGCTGCATAAAATCAGCAGGCAGTAAACCCGCCGCAAAAATGGTACAGTGGCCATTGGTATAATACTGTTTGTAATAATCCTGCAGTTGCTGTTGCTGTAAGGCATCATAATCTTCTTTGTTGCTGTAAACACCATATGGATGATTCCGGCCAAATAAATATTCTTCAATCAAACGTGTTGCAACAAAATCACATTTCTTCAAACTCACACTTAAGCGCTGCTGCATGTTTTGTTTGTAGATGTCAAGCTCCTGCTGAGGATAAACAGAATCAGTGATCATTTCAGCAATCACCGGTAAGTGCTTGGTAAAATGTCTGTCAATACAATGCAGGATAATGGTTGAGGTTTCATTGTAACAGCCACGGCTCAGATGCGAACCATAGTAATCAAAATGCTCAGTCAGTTCAAATGCATTTTTATTCTTTGTTCCGTTTTTGATGAGAAAGTTGGTGGCTGCTGCAACATTGTTCTGCTGTTCGTACCAGTTGCCGGCATTAAATACCAGTTCAAGGCTCATCACTTCCTGCGTTCCTGCATTTACGGCATATACTTCCACACCGTTATCCAGTATATATTTTTCGTAAGGCTTGAGTTTTAAGTCAAACTCAGTTGCGTCTTTATATAAAGGTGCTATACTTCTATTGATTGTTTTTTCCTGTACCTGCATATTCACTTTTTCTTCGCTTATTATAAATAATTTTTAAGAAAAGGGTTATTGATAATTAATCTTGATGAATGATGAATCGTAATGATTCTTAACATTCGTGGAGAAATTTTATAAATAATTCTGAATTTATAAACATTGATTTCTCTGATTGCCGGATCTGAAAACTCTTTCACAATTTTCCCCCGTTCAGGGAAAGAAGAAAGTGTATCAATTTTCAGAATAATTTTTTCAAAGAGCATTTCTGCATTTTGTAAAGACTCTTTAGAGACAAAATCATAAATCTGCCGCATATCTTTTTGCGCCTGCCTGCTTATTTTGATTTTGACCATGACCGCATTTCTTTCTTAAATACCTCCCAGTCTTTTTCTTTCTTCTCCGCTACATCCTGCAGTCCTCTTTCTACTTTGTACATCAACAGCAATTCATTTAACAGCTTTTCTGTTGAATATGTTTTGGGAACTGCAATTACTTTTTCCTGTATTTTTTTTACTGTGAGCATATGGAAATGTTTACTTAAATCTACAACTTAATTCCTGGCTAAATAATACAATGTATTGCTGTTGCGTTCGTCGAAAATGCGGATACTTTCATCCATCAGCTCCTGTGCTGTTACACTTTCATATTTCTGTAATTCATCGTTCATCAGTTGTGCATCGCCCAGCAGTTCATAATATGCAAGACTGTTGGCACGACTCATTACACTCATATCTTCAAACAAAATAGTGCTCTCTGTTTTATTAATCACTTTTTGCAATTCCTTTTCCTCCACCAGCTGCGTTTTCATTTTCTCCACTTCTTCGTTCACTGCTTTTTCTGCTTCTTCTATCTTCACACCCTTCACCAGTTTTCCTTCAATACTCAGCAAACCGGTATCCGAACTTCCGAAATGAGAACAATCAATACTGCTGAAGAGTTTCTTTTCTTTCACCAGCGATTGAAACAAACGGCTGCTGGCACCTCCACCTAAAATATCAGTAATCAAATCAGTTATATAATATCCTCTTTCCAGTCTTGAAGCCATATGCCATACTTTATAAAAAGCATCCAGGGGAACATCGGCTGTTATTTCCATTCGTCTTGGTTCCGTTTGCTTTGGCTCCTGTGGTAACTGGCGAACATATTTTTCACCAGCCGGAATCGGACCAAACCATTTCTCTGTTAAACGCATTACATGTTCTGTTTCCACATTTCCTGCAACAACTAAAATAGCATTGGCAGGTGTATAATGTTTATAGAAAAAGTTTTTTACATCCTGCAGCTTTGCTTCTTCAATATGTTTTAATTCTTTACCAATCGTCATCCATTTATACGGATGTTTTTTATACGCCATCTCCCGTATCTTATTCCACACTTCGCCATAGGGTTTGTTTAGATAATGTTCTTTAAACTCTTCACTCACCACTTTACGCTGCACATCTAAACTTTTTTCATCAAAAGCCAGGCTCAGCATACGATCGCTTTCCAGCCAAAATGCTGTTTCAATATTTTCAGCAGGGAGCTGACAGTAATAATTGGTAAGGTCGTTAGTAGTATAAGCATTGTTTTCACCACCTGCCTGCTGCAGGGGTTCATCGTAATCAGGAATATTAATTGATCCGCCAAACATCAGGTGCTCAAATAAGTGAGCAAAGCCTGTGCGGTTTTCATCCTCATCCCTTGCACCCACATCATACAGCACATTTACTACTGCCATAGGTGTAGCCATATCTTTATGTATCAGTACTTTTAATCCGTTCGAAAGAACAAAGCGTTCAAAATTGATCATAGAAATTTTTTTATAGTAGAGGGTACCCGCCCTAACCCCTCCGGGAGGGGAAGCTGTAAAATTCGGTAAAAAAGAATTGGTGAACAGTATTACTTCAAAATACTGCCAACTTTTAACTCAATCAGCTTTGGTTGAGTATTCCTGAAAATGAGGATCCTAATTTTTTCACCTGCATTCTGCATTAAAGCTTTATACTGCTGAATACTATTGCTGAAATTATTTTCCACCCCAAAAATCACATCACCCGGTAAAAAGCCCGCTTTTTCTGCAGGTGATCCCTGCTGTATTTCTGTGATGACAATCTTCCCTTCAATAAAATAATAATTCATCCCCGTATAGGAATAATCAAAAGGATCTTTCATATGTGAATTAGGCGTGAGGTGAATGATCTTTTCAGGATAATTGATCACCAGGTTAAACCTCCGCAGCAAATCACTGCCCAGCAATCCCGAAATATTTGGGTAACCCAGCACATTCAGCGAATCATCATACACATGAACAGGCACCCTGCTGAATTTATATGGACCCACTTTCACTTTTTTAATAGAAGTGAGCCGCATCGATATTTTTCCCATCAATCCTTCTACCTGCGTGCCAACCGACTTTTTCTTATGGCTGATGAACGTATTATCTCTCATAAGCTGTTCCGGAAACAGCAAACACAATCCAGCGCCTGTATCAAAATAAAAATTCAGTAAATAACTTTTCTCATCAATTACTTCATGCCGGGTAACGGGGATATTTGCAAATACAGGTGTGAGATACGTTCCGTTCTTGGGATACTTGTATTTCCCGGGCGCATAAACAGAAATGGTCTGTTTATCGTAATCAAGACCAACAATATACCGTCTGAAAAAAGAGAAACCGATAATCCCATCTACACGCAACCCGTACACTTCACTTAGAATTTCATAATCGTTAATGTGAAAGTCGAGTTTTTCCACATCCAGTCCTTTAAAATGAAGGGTACCGTTTTTATAATACTGAAGTGGTTTTACGCCACCAATTCCACGAACGGTACGATCGCTGTTTTCGATGGGTAATTTATAATACAGCGCCGTCAGCGTATCCAATGAAATTCCACCACTGCCGGTATCTAATATAAAGTTGAGTGTGTCGGGGAATTTATCAAGTGTTGCCCGCAGTATAACAATACCTCCTGTCAACTGCTCAAACTTAAAGCTGGTGAGCAGTTTGGCAGCGGGAAAATCATTTTCCTGTGCACTCATTTTTGTGCAGATCAGCAGCAGGCATATCGTTTTAAGCAACTTCACATATCAATATTAACTGAAAGTTACTGCTTAGACAACCGAAATAGGATAAACGCTTCGCTGTACTTACAGAATCTGGCTGTACTTTTGTTGCTGCTAAGACGCAAAGACTCTAAGGGTACAGGTGTTATCTTCCTTCTTTCTGTCTTAGTGCGTTTGTGGCAACATTTTTTCTTTCTTGAAATCTATTACAATGAATCTGAACGAACTTTATAAAAAGGCATCCAATTTTGAATTCTTAACCATTGAAGAAGGTATGTACCTGTTTGAACATGCTCCCCTCACTGAGTTAATGTATGTAGCTGATGAATTACGCAAGCAACAGGTGCCTCATGGAAAGGTAACCTGGCAGATTGATCGGAATGTGAATACCACCAACGTATGTATTGCTAATTGTAAGTTCTGCAACTTCTTCCGTATACCCGGACATGCAGAAGCCTACATCACCGACATTGAAACTTATAAAGTAAAGATTGAGCAAACCATTAAATGGGGTGGTGATCAGTTGTTGTTGCAGGGTGGTCATCATCCTGAACTGGG
>JANOIQ010000484.1:0-13996 GCA_031407835.1 Chitinophagaceae bacterium | reverse complement strand
ACCAACCAATGAACAGTACAAATGCGAAAGTTTAATTGAACGTGCAAGAGGATATGGAATAGAAGGAATCAAAATTGACGGCAATAATATTCTTTCTGTTTTAGATACCATTAAAGGTGTTCGTGATTTTTGTATTGAATATCAGAAACCCTATTTAATTGAATGTACCACTTTCCGTATACGTGGACATGAAGAAGCAAGTGGTACTAAATATGTTCCCAAACATTTATTCGAGATCTGGGAAGCAAAAGACCCCATTAAAAATTTTGAAACTTACCTGTTAACTGAAGCTGTATTAACGGAGACAGGAATTGAAGCAATCAGGAATGAATTGAAGCAGAAGATTGAAAGTGAATTGCAACTGGCGACTAATGCAAAAGCAATGGTGGTTGATACGGAAGAAGAGCTGGAAGATGTTTACGGCCCACCCAAACCCTCCCGATGGGAGGGCTTAGCAACAGCACAGCCCTTGCTATTAGACAATGCTGAATATTTATCAACCACTTTGAAAAGCAGGGATGCTATGTTGATGGCCAATCCGCCTGCTGGCGGAGGAGGTCGGGAGGGGGTCCGTTTTGTAGATGCAATCAAAGAAGCTCTTCATCAATCCATGCAAAAACATCCGAACCTTATTTTAATGGGACAGGATATTGCTGAGTATGGTGGTGCATTCAAAATCACCGAAGGATTTGTAACGGAGTTTGGAAAAGACAGAGTACGTAATACACCTATTTGTGAAAGTGCTATAGTTGGTGCAGCATTAGGGTTGAGTTTAGAAGGATACAAAGGGTTGATGGAAATGCAGTTTGCTGATTTTGCAACAGTTGGTTTTAACCAGATCGTTAATAACCTGGCGAAGATGCATTACCGCTGGGGGCAAAACGCCGATGTGGTGATCCGAATGCCAACAGGCGGCGGCGTTGGTGCAGGGCCTTTTCATTCGCAAAGTAATGAAGCGTGGTTTACAAAAGTTCCCGGACTGAAAATTGTTTATCCATCATCACCAATGGATGCAAAAGGGTTACTGATTGCTGCTATCAATGATCCCAATCCTGTTTTATATTTTGAACATAAAGCATTGTATCGTTCTGTAAGCGGAGATGTGCCCGAAGAATATTATGAAATAGAAATCGGCAAAGCCCGTCATGTAAGAAGCGGCGATGAAGTATCGATCATTACCTATGGTGCAGGTGTGCATTGGGCTGAAGATTATGCATCCGAACATCCCGAAATCTCCATTGATATTTTAGATCTGCGTTCATTGGCTCCATTGGATTATCATGCTATCCGTGAAGCAGTGAAAAGAACCGGAAAAGTGTTGTTGCTGCATGAAGACACGTTGATCGGTGGTATTGGTGGAGAAATAGCCGCCTGGATCGGGGAACATTGTTTCTCCTTGCTGGATGCACCGGTGATGCGATGTGGAAGTTTGGAAACACCTATTCCCTTTAATATAGAATTGGAGCAGAATTTTATGGCGAAAGCAAGACTGGGTGATTATGTGGAGAAGCTGATGAATTATTAATATTTTATCTATGCCGGATATTTTTATTATAGCAGGGTGTAACGGTGCAGGGAAAACAACAGCAGCTTACAATCTGCTTCCTGATGTTTTTAAAACGGTTGAGTTTGTGAATGCTGATGAAATAGCCAGGGGCTTATCTCCTTTCAATGCAACCGGCGTTGCATTTCAGGCGGGCAGAATTATGCTTGAACGATTAGAACAGTTAATGAAGGAGTCAAAAAGTTTTTCTTTTGAAACAACGCTATCAGGATTATCGTATCTCGGTTTTATAAAAAATGCAAAAGATTTGGGGTATGGTATTACCTTCTTTTTTGTTTATCTTAATTCGGTTAACCTAGCTATTGAGAGAGTTGCCATAAGGGTGAGCAAAGGTGGACATACCATTCCTGAGGATGTAATTGAAAGAAGATATCATAAAGGGTTAAAAAATTTTTCTCTTTATGCTGTACAAGCCGATGACTGGTATGTATATGATAACTCAGGGAGTGAATATGAACTGGTAGCAAAAAGTGTTGATAAGGAAGAAAATATCATTAATTTTGAACTATTCAAAATCATTTCTGGTAATGAACAATCGTAAAAAAAGAGAAGACCTGAGTGATAAAATCAACGTTGCTTTAGAAAAGGCGATTAAAAACGTTATTGCTGAAACCAAGTCAAAAAACTCCTGGCTGGTTATTGCTGATAAAAAGGGCAACATTAAAAAAATACCTGCGAAAGATTTATAACTTAGTAACCCTTTTTTTTGAACTATTTCTAAGCGAAAATTCCGGAGGAAATTAGAAATTCTTATTCACTTTAATTTTGAACCGGAGCAGAATTTCATGGCGAAAGCAAGACTGGGCGATTATGTGGAGAAGCTGATGAATTATTAAAGACAATTAAATGTCATCAAACAGTATTGTAAGGAAATGGCTTGATATTTCTGAAAAATTCGGATCGATAACCCGTGAATTGCATCCCGTAGAGTTTTTCTTTTTTTCATTTTCTGAAAATACTTCATCTGATTTATCAATAGACCTTCATAAGCTTGGCTATGAGGTTTATGGCATTCGTGAGAGTGAAAATCAAAGGTGGTCAGTTACTGGTGTAACTCCGCCAATGTCTGTTGAAGGAAACCATTTCACCGCATGGGCTGACATAATGGATGCTCTAGCGGACTCACATAAATCTCTTTTTGATGGATGGGGAATGTTAATCAGAAAACCAGAATAAATGACTATTCGCTATATGATTATTTTTCTCTTATTCATTTCTTGTTCTGAGAAAAAGAGAAACGAAACTAAGAAGATAACCCATACTAAAGCGATCATTATACTTCAACCACTTCATTCTTTCTCAACAAAAACATTGTTGTATTTAAAAGACAGCATCGAACAGTTTTATCCTGTTAAAGTTGTTATAGCTCCGGTAAAGGAATTCCCCTCTAATGTTTACTATCAACCCCGCAACCGCTACCGAGCCGATTCAACAATTAAATGGCTGAAGCAAATTGTTCCTGATTCAGTACGATTGATTGTCGGCATAACAGATAAAGATATTTCTACAAGCAAAGGATTGTATAAAGATTACGGAGTAATGGGCCTTGGATATCATCCAGGTAAAGCTTGTGTTGTATCAACAGTACGGCTAAGAAAATCAGCAGTATCAGCACAGCAGTTGCAACAGCGGATTTTTAAAGTAGTGGTTCATGAAATGGGACACAACTTCGGGTTACCTCATTGCCCTGATCAATCCTGTATAATGGTAGATGCAGAAGGAAAAATGAAACTGGATGATGAAAAGGGGTTGTGTGCAGATTGTAAACGAAAAATTTCATTCAAATAGTTTATTCTCCGGGATGATAGGTTCTTTCCGCATGTTTCAGCACATCTTCTTTATAAAACAGTACATCTTTAAATTGCCCCTTGGTGTACATTTCCAATTGATCTTTAAAGTGAGGTGAATTTGGATTGCCGCTGTTGCCGCCTGCCAGCAATGATTTAGCTTTTATCTTTTCTCCAAACTCAACAGCACAGATAAAACTATTACCATGGAAGCCGTAGCGTTTTTTTGTTCCGGGAAAACTGCGGCTGTTATAAGATGGCAACATGCCCCATAATGCAGATGCAAAAGGAACGGGATAACTGAGCTGATGATCATCAAAGTTTTGATTGAGATCATTGCTGATGCGTTGGTAACGGTTTACATCGCCCCATTGCAGTTCCCAGGTACCAAACTGTTGTTTGAGTTGATTGACGGTTTCTAAAAATGGGTTTATTAACTGATCTCCTGTCGCTGTTGCAGCAAATCGTTTGGTGGAAGTTACCTGGTCATCCTCACCATCTTCAATATAAATTTTACGGATGGCTGAATTCAGGCGTTGCGCCCACTCAACAGCAAGCGTTGTTGCGATGGAATGCTCAGATGAATAAAAGTTCCAATTTTTCAACACAGCAATAGGTGCAGCCAATGAACGATACAAACTGTCAGTTGGTTTAATATTCGTTTCAAATGATTTGATCAAAGCTGGAATCAATACTTCAAAAGCAGACAGATAAGTGTCGTAACCTGCAGCAATCGTTTTATCAATGGTGAATTTATTTTCTCTGCTCAACACTTTTGCTGCATTAATACCACGAAAATTTTCACCATCAGGCGCCATGTAAGCAGGGTAGTCTTTTTTCTTCGGGCTTGCATCTCCACTTACCGTAAAAGGAGTAGAATTACAATTCTGTATCCAGCCTGTTGACGGATTGTAAATATGTACCGCTTCTTCTGCATCATGCAGTCCCATCCATTCTGTTTCAATAATGCTTCCATCAACAGCCTTTCCCCAGTTGAATTTAGTGTTACGCTTAGGTACGTAGTTGCCATGCCAGTAGGCAATATTTCCAAACTTATCAGCAAACACTGTGCTGTTACTTGTGTTACCACGAAGAGACATTACTTTTTTATACTCTTCCAATCCTTTTGCTTTTGTACGTTGCCAGCTTTGCAACAAACCATTCATCATTCGGTTGCTGGAACGTACGCTGATGTATTGTCCGTTTCGTTTTGCCATTACCGGACCATGGTGCGTTGAATATGTAGTGAATGTTTTAGTGATCAGTTCATTTCCCTGTTTCATTTTGATGCTGATCTGTTTTTGTTTAACAGGCCGCTGTGCATTTTCATAGAGATAAGTCATCTTGTTTCCATTACCCCTGATGATTTCTGTATACATATCGGCAACATCTACATTGGCACTGGTATGCATCCAGCCACAATATTCATTGAAACCCTGGTACACAAAAAACTGTCCCCATGTTACAGCGCCGTATGCATTCAGGCCTTCTTCACTTACCATATGCACTTCAGGTCGAAAATAAAATGTTACATGCGGGTTGATATAGAGGATCGCTTTTCCACTTTCTGTTTTTGATGGAGCAATGGCAAAACCATTGGAGCCGCTGCTGTTCTCCACAAATTCTTTTGGACGATAAGCAACGACTGTAGTTCCATTCCCATATAAATTCTTTACATCTTCTGCTGTAATATCACCCGTACTGATAGCTCCAATACTTCCATCGGTCCACAGTAATTGATACCAGGGTTTGAAACGATTGAGCAAAGCAGGTTTCACATCAGGATGTGTATAGAGATAATAATTGATTCCATCGGCATATGCCTGCAACAATTCTTTTAACCATTGCGGTGCTTTGTTATAATCAGCAACTGCTTCCGCACTGTCAATCACCAGTTTTAAATAGAGATCATTATACAGTTCTGTTTCACCAAACACTTCAGCTTTGCGGCCAAGCTTTTCAATATAATTCATTTCCACCCGCTTGAAATCATCTTCACATTGCGCATACAGTAATCCAAACACTGCATCTGCATCTGTTTTTCCATACACATGCGGAATACCCCAGTTATCACGGATGATGCTTACATTTTTTGACTGTTGCTGCCATTTAAAAATTTCGGTTTTGCTGAATGGCTGTGCAAAAAGCTGAAACGGGAATACGATAAAAAGCAGAATGAATTTTCTCATGCGAATACAAATAAAGAAGTGATCTTTAAATGTACAGTAAAGCTTCGTTATTCAGAAAAAACGTGTAAGAACGGTATAGTCAGTCTGTTTCGGGCATTTGAAAAGCCTTTGCCTGTGCGTGAGTTTTATGTTTCTTTCTCAAATCGGGTTTCCAGTAAAAAAACCAGCGGAGTGTATTTGCTCTCGTGTATTGATAACCACTTAACTTTTGCTGGTATACAAGCATATATCCAAAATCACAGGAAAGTGATGGAGTGATTTGTTGTTTCATCCCTGTAAAAAGCCGGTTTTGATCAAATGGGTTGTAAATAATGTCTTTCCCCATCTGCATCTGCAGCTCATCAGCAAAAACAAGCGATGGAATATATTTGTTTTTACTCACAGGTACATTTAAAGAAAACATATACCTGAACCTTGTAGTATAGCGGTACGCATTTGTCAACTGGTTATTTGCAATTTTCTGTGACCATCTTTCTTCAACACGCAACCTGTTAACGGTTGATATTTTTCCAAGGCTTCCACTTAACTGAAACTGCTGGTATACACGGTTTTCTTTGGTGAATAATTCTGTTAGTGGCATTTTATTTGCCAGCCACATATGACCTGCACCGGCAGCTACTGAAAAACTTTTATTTACATTGTATAAAGCCCCCAGCCGTACAAAATAAAAACTGTTATTCGCCATAAAGTTTGTTCGGCGGATATGCACATCTGCAAGAACGCTCCATTTATTACTTACCTGGGCGGCAGTATTCACACTCCACCAGAAATGATTTTGTTGCTGAATAGCTTTCGCCTGCTGAGCATTTATTGATTGTGTGAAGAGCAGAACAAATAAAAAGAATACGGCTGATTTCAATGTTGCTTTATTTGAATGAAGCAGCAAAGCTAACCTGTTCAGTTAAAATGTACAGTGAGTTTCGTCACAGCTTTTGCTGATTATTGTCTGAAAACAGTAGCAGCGAATGATTCTTTTCGGTAATAGCAGACTTTCTGTGAAGCTTCTTTACAAATAACTCAACCATCTTTTTTCTTTAGTCCAGTTTTTTCATTTCAATTTTCTCGCCGTTTCCGATGAACCAGGATTTGGTCACTTTGCCTGCAGGGTCCACTTCAAATTCAACAAAACGACCTGAATCATCTGCATAAAAAAACCTGGTCTTTGATTCGGGCTTCAGTTCAATATCGGGCGAGCCGTCACGATGACGGTATAATTTGTTATTCTTTATAATGAGATCAATTGGCCCTGCAGCAATATATTTTCCCACATAATTGTTTAAGATTGCTGCGTCAATTTTTACTTCCTTTGGAGTATAGGGTATTTGAACAGGAAGATCGAACATGATTGAGGACAGGGCATTACCAAGACTGGTAGAATTTGATCCATTGTTTGAAATAACAACAACACAAAGATCATCAGCAGGGTAATAGGCGAGGTACGATGCAAAACCGGGAATGCCTCCGTTATGCGATACACGTCTATGTGTTTTTAAACTGTCAATACCTATGCCGTAACCATAATTATCCATATAAGGCGTCATCATTTTTTTTGTACTGGTTGCCGAAAGCACCTGGTTATTATGAAGCGCTTTTGTCCATATGTATAAATCTTCAACGGTTGATACCATTGCTCCGGCACTGTAAGGGCCTTCCATTGAAATATACATAGCCTGCTGCCAAATACCCTGCCTGTTTTTGCCGTAACCTTTTGCCCGAAAAGCTAAAACAGAATCAAGACGGTCCATCCCGGTATTTTTTAAACCTGCTTTCTGAATAATGTTTTCTTCAAGATATGCAGTGAATTTTTTTCCTGAAACTTTTTCAACAATAACACCCAGCAGAAAATAACCGGAGTTACTGTAGTTCCATTTTGTACCCGGGGAAAAATCAAGCGGTTTTTTTTTAAACAGTGCAATCATTGAATCAGTTGAAAGGGGCAAGATGGCTTTGGGCCAGAACTCAGGAAGATCTGTATAGTTTTTTATTCCTGATGTATGATTGAGCAGCATATGTATGGTTATACTGTCACCTTTTGGATAAGCAGGAATGTATTTGCTTAATTGATCATCAACACTCAGTTTTCCCTGCTCTTCCAATAACAGAATGCAGGCAGCAGTAAACTGTTTGGTAACTGAACCGATGCGGAATTTCGTGACTGCTGAATTGGGTATATTCCATTCCCGATCTGCCATGCCGAAGGATTTTTCAAAAATGGCTTTACCATTTTGCATCAGCAGCACAGTGCCGTTGAATTCTTTTATTTTATACTCTGCTTCCATATAATTAGCGAGCAGCCGGGACTGTTTTTTTTGAGCAGTAAGTGCAAAGGGTAGCAGTAGGAGAAGAAATATTTTTTTCATATACAGTTAAAGTTTAAGAATAGAAAGCGGTATACTATGTAAGAGTGAATAAGATAAGGAGAAGTGTTGAAGTATGCAATGCAGATTTTTTCTTCGTCAATCAAGCACTTCGAAAATATTTACGGGGTTTGTTTTATTTTTCAATACAGCTTCTCCAACTTTCCGGCAACTGAAAGATTGATTTACTTTTTCGTAAGAAGCTTCGTTAATGATGATTTGCCCCGGACCTGCAACAGATTGCAAACGTTGAGCGGTATTAACGGTATCACCTATCACTGTATAATCCAATCGCCGCAATGTAGCCGAACCAATATTTCCTGAAATCATTTCGCCTGTATTAATACCGATGGATACTTTTGGAATAAAAGAAACTGTATCTGACAAAGATGGCAACTTCTCAATTTGTGATCTTACTGCAAGACAGGCATCAATGGCTCTGTCTAAATGAAAATTTCCCCGGAAGACAGCCATGATAGCATCACCAATGAATTTATCAATGTAACCGCCCTGTGCAATAATTTCTTTCACCATTACATCGAAGTAACTGTTCAATAATTTTACTACGGTATCGGGGCTTTCATTTTCACTGATGGAAGTAAAGCTGCAGATGTCGATGAAGGCAACAGAAGCTTCTACTGTTTCATTCTGCATCAGGGATGTTTCAAATTCACGGCTTCCCATAAAGCTCAGTACGTTCTCATCTACATACATTTTTAAAATGTTGTTTTCTTTAATTGCCTTGAGTGTTTCCCTCATCTGTTTTACATGATGAATGGTTTTTTCCATTGTTTTTTCAAGGTCATCAAAATTCACGGGCTTTGTTACAAAATCAAACGCACCCCTGTTCATGGCTGTACGTATATTGTCCATATCACCATAAGCTGAAACCATTACTGCTTTTACCATAGGGAAAGCTTCACCCATTTTTGTAAGCAGAATAAGTCCATCCATCTCCGGCATATTGATATCGCTTAATACAATATCCACATCAGGATGCTGCTCCAGTTTATCCATTGCCTCTTTACCATTTACAGCAAAAACAAATTGATAATGCTGATCCCTGATTTTTTGCCGAAACTTTTGCCGTATAAGAACTTCGAGGTCTGTTTCATCATCGGCTACCAAAATCTTTGTCATCAATTGATCGTTTTTAATTTTTCTTTTAATGCAGTGAAATCAACCGGCTTGGTTAAAAAGTCATCCGCACCCAATCGTTTGGCCGTATTAAAATTTTCTGCATCACCATAAGCTGTAATCATCATCACGATGGGTGGTGGTTTGTAGTATTTTGTTTTAATCTGTTCCAGCAGGTCAAGCCCACTCATGCCCGGCATATTGATATCAGATAAAATCAGTACGGCTTCATGCTCATGCTTGTTCAAATAAGTGAGAGCATCTTCGCCGGAGAAGGCAAACACAAAATTCATTTCTCCGCTTTTTATTTCCTTTCTGAAGCGTTGCTCAAAAAGAATCTGTACATCTTTTTCATCATCAACTACTAAAATCTTCATCTGTTTAATTATTGAGGTAAAGTAATAATAAACTCAGCAAATTCATGTTCTTTGGTTTCCACTTTTAACTCACCACCGTGCGCCTTAATAATATCATAACTTAACGAGAGCCCCAATCCTGTTCCTTCACCTGTTGGTTTGGTTGTGAAGAATGGCTGAAATATTTTATCCAGTACTTTTTGCGGAACACCGTTACCATTATCCTTTACTCTTACTTCTATTTTGTTCGTTATCTTTTTTGTACTTACTGAAACGGTTGGTTCGTATTGCTTGTCCACCGAAGCTTCAGCTGAGGTGGCTTTTTTCTTTTCTGTTACTGCATAAAACGCATTAGTGATTAAATTTAAAATTACCCGCCCTACATCCTGCGAAATAATATTGATGGAACCAATTGATTCGTCAAAATCTGTTTTCATGGTTGCATTAAATGATTTATCCTTTGCCCTTAATCCGTGATAGGCTAATCGTAAATATTCATCAGCCAGCGTATTAATGTTAGTGGGTTCTTTTTGCCTGTTACCTGTGCGGCTGTGCTGCAGCATTCCTTTTACAATACCATCGGCTCTTTTTCCATGATGGGTAATTTTTTGTTCGTTGTCTGAAATATCATTGGCCAGCGCTTTTACCTCTTCCATATTTCCCTTCTCAATTTCCTCTTTCATTTCAGCAATCAGTTCTGTATTTACTTCAGAAAAATTATTGATGAAGTTTAATGGGTTTTGAATTTCATGTGCAATGCCGGCAGTAAGTTCACCAAGGCTCGCCATTTTTTCAGATTGGATCAATTGTGTTTGTGTTGCTTTCAGATCTTCAAGTGATTGCTGTAACTGCGTTGTTCTGAGTGTTACCTTATCTTCCAGTACTTTATTTTCTCTTTGCAATCTGCGGGAACGGTAAACGATATATGCTCTTAATAGTGCAAAAAACAACAGTGCATATAAAGTGTAGGCCCACCATGTTTGATACCAAGGAGGCGAAATGGTAAAACTAAATGTTGCAGGCTCAGTCCATCTTCCATTAATTCCTTTACTGCTTACTTTAAATGTATATTTTCCGGGAGGGAGGTTTAAATAGTTTTCAGTTGATGTATTGGTTGTAACTGTACTCCAGTTTTTATCAATCCCCTCCAGCAAATAAGTATACGATGTAACATCCTGCCTGCTTAAATGTGCCTGCACAAAATGAAACTGCATATAATTATTATCATACGGGATGGAAAGATGCAGCGGCATGTTAAAGGGTGCTGAAACACTATCCCAGGTATAACCTTTTGCTATTGTATAACCCGTATTTACAGGAGTTTGCCCTTTTACATAAAATGTATCACCAGCCCATAAACTGTCTTTTTCATTCAGTGAAATCTTATTGGCAAAATATTGAGGTTTGTTCATCACGTTGATTCCTGTAATATAAGTAGCAACAACCTGATTACTGTCGTCTTTCATATCATTCATCACAAAAATGCCGAGATCATCTCCCCATAAAAATTGCCCTTTTCTTGTGATGGCATCGGTGCTCCATGATTGTGTTCCTTCCCTGTTCAATCCTTCAGATTTTTCGAGGATGGAAACTTTCCATACTCCGCCCGATGTATCTGTATTTCCTTTTGTATAATCAGGAGCGGGTGCTGTAATGATGCTTACTTTTTTACTTGTTCCGGCAATAACACTCCCTTTGTATTCCAGCAGGGATAAGATGCGGTTACTGGTTAAACCCTCTTTTGTTGTAATGGAGGTAATGGTTGCTTTCTTTTTATCTACTACATACAATCCTTTATCTGTTCCAATCCAAATGCGCCCATACTGATCAACCAGCATCATTTTGGTACAGGTATCTTTTAAACCGGGCTGGTTATTCAAATACTTAACTGTTCCGGTAGCTGGATCAATAACATTAACTCCCTTGATATTAACTGCCAGCCAAATCAAACCTTCTTTGTCTTGTTTTGCATCTACAATGTTATTATCACTTAATCCACCGGTAACATCTGTATGCAGGATGGTTTGTTTGGACGCATCAATCAAATTAATACCATTACTAGGTCCTGTTAACCAGATGTTGCCAGTCTTGTCTTTCATTACAACATAAATGGTATCATTCACAAGCCCTTCTTTTTTACCTGTATGTTCAATTGTTTTACGAACAGGGTCAATAACATCCAATCCGCCATTGGTAGTTACCCATACTTGCTGATTGAATTTAGTAAATGACTGCACAAAATTATCACCCAGTCCATTTGATTTATCAAGGCGGCGGACGATCGTTTTTTTGGCATTGATTAATTTAATTCCCTGGTCGGTAGCTACCCAAATATTGCCCACCGTATCTTCCATTAAACTGATGATTCCTGTTGAACTGAACTGGTTTACTGTTTCAGCATTTTGATCAATAATATGTAACCCGCCAATTGTTGCCACCCACATGCGGTTATTGTTATCCATTGTGCAGGATGCCACCCAATTTGCAGCGAGGCCACGGGTATTATTTATCAACCTGTTTGTTCCATTTACAGGATCAAGTACATCTACTCCCTGATTTTTACCTATCCAGATTCTACCTTTATTATCGGCTGATATATCACCTGTAAATGTTTGTTTAAGACCCTGTGCTGTAGTATAATGTGTTATAGTACCAGCTTGCACATTGATTACATCAACACCGCCACCGGCAATTGCAATCCATATTTTGCCTGCTTTATCGGTTGTTATTGCCCGTAAGGAATCATTTGCCAGTCCATTCGCTTTTTTGAAGTAGCTGATTTTATTTGTTTTGAAGTTGATGATAGTTGCGCCGTCAAAAGGAGTACTGATCCATATATTGCCATCGGTATCTTCTGTTATATCGTTGCCACCACCTGCATCTGATAAACCGGAAGAGCGGGCAAGGCTTTTAAATGTTTGAGTTACCGGGTCTATAATAATCACTTCTTTAGCGGTTGTTTTGGAAATCCAGATGTGCCCGCTCTTATCCTTTATTATTTTGGATAGATTATTTACTGGTAGGGTTATTTTATCACAGTAGCTCACGGCGCCTTTATACGGATCAATCATTCCTAAGCTTCTTCCTGAATGTATAAACCAAATTCTTCCGTAATCATCCTCAGTCATACCGGTAATAGATCCAGAAACAATGCCAGACAAGTATTTTTGAATATGCTCGCCATCATAACGAAACAATCCTTCCCTGCTGCCAATCCACATCAACCCGTTTTTATCTTTCAATAAAGAGGTAATAAATACAGCAGGAAAACCTTGCTTTGGGCCAAAATCGAAAATGGAAAGGGGATTACCTTTTTGTATCGATGGTGGCGATGTTTTTATAACAGCAGGAGGAGCCAGTATGGACGTTTTGAATTGTAATGGTTTTGATGGTAAGCTTTCCGGGCTGAAAGCAGTATCGGGCAAACGGTTAACGTCAAATTTTATTTCTTCCGGTGCCTTGGGAAATGGTTGAAAGCCGGTGCTGTCGTAAGGAGTTGATGGCAGGGCGTCAATGTCTAAATTTTTAATAACAGGGTTTACTCCGCCTTTTTTAACTGTATCCCAGGTTAATTTTTTTTCTTCGCTGAATTGCAGCGGCATGCTAACTGGTTGGGCGTAACCAAGTTCTTTTTCAGGAAATGGAATTTCGCCTGAATTGTTATTACAGGAGAATAAAGTAATCAATAGAAAAGAGGATGCAGTTACTGCAAAGCAGGAAAGTTTTTGGCTGATCATTTTTTTCTTCCGTTTAAAACGTATCTTTTAAAGATAATGAAATAATGAATTCTGGTTACTGTTGTTTCAGCTCATATCCCTGTATCAATCAGCACTCTATGCCTGTAACGGCAAACTGATAATAAACTCTGTTCCTTCATTCATAACTGTATTCACCTTTATTTCTCCACCATGTGCCTTAACAATATCATAGCTTAATGATAAGCCCAAACCCGTTCCCTGTCCTGTTGGTTTGGTTGTAAAGAAGGGTTGAAATATTTTATCTAATAATTTTTGTGGAATGCCATTGCCATTATCTTTTACACTAATCAAAATTTTATCGCCCACTTTTTTTGTGCTTACCGAAACAGTAGGGTCGTAATGAACTTCCCCTTCAGGGGGCCGGGGGGCTTTTTTCTTTTCATCCACCACATAAAATGCATTGGTAATTAAATTCAATATCACTCTTCCTATATCCTGTGGAATGATATTGATACTGACAATGTTTTCATCGTAATCTGTTTTTAAAGCAGCATTAAAAGATTTGTCTTTTGCTCGTAAGCCATGATAGGCAAGCCGCAGGTATTCATCTGTCAATGTATTGATGTCAGTGGGCTCTTTTTGCCCATTACTACTGCGGGAATGCTGGAGCATTCCCTTCACAATAGCATCAGCACGTTTGCCGTGGTGGTTTATTTTTTCTTCGTTCGCTTTTATATCATTTGATATTTCAATTGCTTCATCAATTCTTCCGGCTTTTAATTCCTGTTGCAACTCATCAACTAATTCTTTATTTACTTCCGAAAAATTATTAACGAAGTTTAACGGGTTTTGTATTTCATGGGCAATGCCTGCTGTGAGTTCACCGAGTGAGGCCATTTTTTCGGATT
>JANOIQ010000481.1:0-10632 GCA_031407835.1 Chitinophagaceae bacterium | reverse complement strand
TACGGTGAGATCAGAAACTGTCATACAGCCCAATACAAAACCAGTTCGTGCTAACAGGATAAAGTTTGCAGTGATTAATATTAATCATCCGCATATTTATGGAATGACGGATGCCATCAAGCGGGGTGGTGGTGAGCTGGTAGCTTTCTATGCCAAGGAGCCTGATCTTGCTGCTGCCTATGCAAAATCTTATCCTGAAGCGAAACTGGCGAAAAGCGAGAATGAAATCTTAGAAGATCCTGCTGTTCAATTAGTATTGAGTTCGGGTATTCCTGATGAACGGGCTCCTTTAGGGATTCGGGTAATGCAGCATGGTAAAGATTATTTAGTTGATAAACCCGGCATCATTACTCTACAGCAATTGGCTGCTGTTAAAAAAGTGCAGCAGGAAACAAAACGGATTTATTCCATTATGTACAGTGAGCGCTTAGAAAATAAGGCTACCGAAAAAGCCAGCCAGTTAGTGAAAGCCGGAGCAATCGGCCAGGTAATACAAACAGTGAATTTAGCGCCGCACCGAATTAATAACAGTGTTGGTAAAACCGGTTTGGCTGTAAGGCCCGATTGGTTCTGGGATAAAAAAAGATATGGCGGCATTCTTACAGATATCGGTTCGCATCAGTTTGATCAGTATCTGCATTTCACCGGTACCAGCAAAGCAGAAGTATTGGTTTCACAAACTGGGAATGTTCATCATCCTGAGGCCCCTTTATTTGAAGATTTTGGTGATGTTGTGTTAAGCGGAAATGGCGGTACAGGTTATATACGGGTTGACTGGTTTACACCGGATGGTTTAGATACATGGGGCGATGGCCGGTTAACCATTTTAGGTACAGATGGTTTTATTGAAGTACGGAAAAATACAAATATTGCTTCAGGAATGAAGGGTGGAAATCATTTGTATATGGCTAATAAAAAAGAAATGGTTCATATCGATTGTAATAACGAAACATTGCCATTTGGTCCTTTACTGGTGGATGATGTATTGAACCGAACAGAAACTGCCATGTCGCAGAAGCATTGCTTTCTGGCAACTGAGTTAGCATTAATAGCACAGAAAAAAGCAAAGCCGCTGAATTTAAAAAAATAATACAAAAACCCGCAATAGAAAAAGAGTTTTTCAGCAACTGTGTTTTTACTTTTGCAGAAATTCCCTGATCGTTTTCAAATACAACTCCGGCTGTTCAACTGACACTGCATGTCCTGCATTGGGAATTACTGCCAGTTCATGATGGGGAAAAAGCTCCAGGTATTCATTGGTAAATCCCCAGTGCTGGTTATCATACTGCGCCTTCATTACTAAAACAGGAATAGTTGAATGCTGCAGTTTGGGTCTTGGATCAGTAACAGTGAGTAAATTTTTAAAGGTCATGATGGCTGCATAAAAACCACCGCCGGGCGAAGGGGGTGAAATCTTAGATGTATCACGAACCGTTGATTTATTCAGTTCATATTCAAGATAGGTTTCAAATTCATCTGCTTCCTTATCGCCTGCTATCTTCCATCCAAAATGTGTTGCGAAATAAGCCATTGCTTTTGTGCGGATATTATTTGCTTTTTTATTTCCCTGTGCATTGGTAAAAACAGGTGATTGTAAATGCAGACTGTCGGGAGCTTTTACTGACAGTACTTCTTTACGAAAAGGATAGATGGGGCCTGGGCAGGTGAAAATAATTCTGTCAATCTTGTTTTGATTTTCTGCAGCAAACAATACTGCTAAAATTGCACCCCATGAATGCCCGATTAAAATCACTTTCTCTGCGCCAATTTTATGGATGATTTCTTCCAGATCTTTTCGATGCCTGTCAGGAGTGTATTCAGAAATATTTTTCAGTCTTGCCGATTGACCGCTTCCCACCTGGTCGTACAGGTACACATCATAACCATCAGCAGAAAGCTTGGCTCGTAACTGAATGGCTTCATCAGTAACAGCAGCACCTGGGCCACCATTTAAAAAAATAAGCGGATAGGGTTTTCTTTCGCCTTTGCCTTTGAAGTATGTATAACCAATTCGGGAACCTGTTGACAAATTCCAGAACTGTGTACCTGCTCTTGCCTGCAGTTTGGGTACATCGTATGTTCTTGGAAGAAATACAAACAACAGGAAGATGACGGATCCAATGAGTAATAAGTAAGCAGCTGTTTTACGTACTGTTCGGTTCATGGACATTAAAACGTTTAACCGGCTGCGGTAGTATGCCTGTTGTACAGGGATCTGTTTTGTAATTATAAAAGTTGCTCAAACATTTAATCAAGTAACGTATTGGAATCAGGTCGGGAGACCTGCTCCAGATGGGTATTAGAACATTTGTTTATTGAAGCACGAGTTGTTGCGTCAACACTTTACCATTGTTCATTACTGTGATGAAGTATATACCTGGTGGCAAACTTTGAAAATTAAAAGGAATTATCAATTGCTCATTGCCTGTTGCAGGTACAATCTTTTCCAGCATTTTTCTTCCATCAGAATTTCTTAATACAATCACACTTTTTCCTTTAAGCTTTGCTTTAATAATTACCTGTGTAAATGTTTGCGCAGGATTTGGTGCCAGCCTTATGGAACCTTCAAGTGGCTGCAAATCAGCAATGCCTGTTACAACATTACCTGTTCGGATGCCGAGTTTGGATTGACCTGTTATAATGGGAAGGTTAAAATCGAAATAAATACCGGCACGATTACGAATAGTATCACCAATGAGAAGATTTGTATTTGCTTTTATTCTGAATAATACAAAACCATTGCTGCCTGCTTTATCATGTGTGCTGTCTGGCAGATATATATTCTTAAACAGCCAGCATAATTGATTGCCATTTTCAACAGTAAGTTTATTTGCATGGCTGCTTTGCTGCATTTCAAAGCTGTTCCAGTTCAGTTTGGTTTCAAGTGTATCTCTCACCATAACATTATAAGCAGCTGCATTTCCTGTGTTTTGAAACCGGATCATGTAATAAATCCATACAGAAGAATCAATCTCTGTTTTTCTTATCTGGCCTCCTCTGTTTTCCCGTTTATCATTTGGATCGAAAGAATTAACGACGTTTTGCTGTAGTAAAAATTGATTATCCAATGTGTCAACTTCTCCGCCATAACCATCGAGCTTTATGCTGTATTGAAGCGTATCGTTTCCATTAACAACAGGTGGCGCTGCAATCAGTCCACTCAAACGGATTGTACGTAGCTGACCCGGTACTAATGTATCAATATTCCAGGTTATGATATTGCCATTAACAGAAGCAGGTGCAGGAGTAATACTGTCTATTGTAATACGGGAATCTTTAATGAGGCGAAGAGTTGACTGAAAAATTGTATCATTTCCAATTGCGGCTACAGGTACATGATAGCGAGCCCTGAATCCCGGCCGTGCAGAAGATAAAGGTATTATACTTACCTGCCCATCTTTAACTCCGGTGATTCGCTGTAGAGCAAATGTTACAGTATCTGAACGACCAATTTTGCCACGAAAATCAATTATTGCCGGCGATGGTGTAACAGAATAATATGGTTTTTGCAGGAACAACTGTACGTTCACCAAGCCGCTGTCTATTGTAAAACGGAATACTCCGTTTTCACTATACGTTGTACTTGTTTTGCCATTTGCCGTACCCGTTACTTTAGTTTGTTGAGTGTATGGCGGCTCGTTTGCATCCCTGATGCCATTTTTATTAAGATCAAGGTAGACTCTGCCAATCACTTCATTCTTTTCCTGTCCCTGCTGAAAATACCTGTATTCTCCATCTATCGTAATTGTGCGACGGTAGATATCAACTACGGAGGATATTTTATAGCTGCCATTTATTGCGTATGTTCCATGAACCGGGTAGCCCCATGAGCCTGATAATACACCAGTTGATTGAATACCCTCCCTTGTAACACAAGTTATTGCCCCTCTTGTTAAGTAATTCAAGTTATAGGGATTGTTCATTGACTGCCATAGATTCAGTTCATTTCCGTCGAAAGTTAATTTCAAATGCATTGTATCTTCTGATCTGCATCCTGTAACAGTATCGATTACAATATGACGTATGATGCGGTTCGCAGAATCCAGGTTGTGCCAGATATAAAAAGGAGAACTGACACAGTACTGAGTGCCGAAGGTTAAAAGATTGGAAGAATATTTATGCTGAATAAAGGCTGTTGCACCGGTTGAAATAGTATCCTTATTATCAAAAACCCAGATATGTTTTTTCTGGTCAGCTTTGTCAAGAGGGTGTGCTTCCCAATCATACATTTCTTTTGCATAAGCCCTTTTCATTCTGAAGTTACCGTTACATTCAGTTAAAAGAACCTGAAGTGTGTCGTAAAACTCTTTATAGCATAGTCCATTGTTAAACTGAAGTATAACTTTAATCAAATATTCGCCAGAGTTTTTGTATGCATGTACAGGCAAAGAAGCAAAAGTGGATGAATCACCATCGCCAAAAAACCAGGTAAACCGTTGAAGAGTTTCACCGGCAAAATCTGTTTGCAAATTTTGAAAAGTAAATGTGTTATTCAGAAATGTATCTGTAATTATGGGGTTGATGTTGCTGATAGCAGCATCGCAGTTTGTAAGCTTACTGATAATTACCTGGTAGGATTTTGTGCTTGTGCAACCAGATACAGGGTCACGTAAAATATGTTTGATGGTGTAAGTGCCTTTTTGCGGATACTGATAAACCGGTCTTATATTATACAGCGTTATTCCATTGCCCATCTGCCACTCGTGTGTACGGTAGTTAAGCAGAGTGTCGGCCGGGAATAACTTCACTGTACTTGTATCCTTCGTAATTACGGCATCTGCATTACAGATAAAATTGGGCACTCTTGTTTCAATATACTGAACCGATGTATCGCTGCCGGTACTATTGGTTATAATCAGCTCAACAGTGTCTTTTTGTAATCTCTGACTGGTATAAGATGCGTCATAAGTAGTTGCAATCACCTGCCCGTTTTTTTTCCAGGTATAGGAATAACCTTTTGAAGAGAGGTTATTTAAGCTCACTTTATTCTGAGAACTCAATAATGAAAGATCAACCCTGAAGACAGCTTTAGGCAATGGGATCCCGCCCTGATTTGTTGTTCTGAAAGTTACAGGACCCGAGGCTGATTGATAGCCGGTTTGCTGATCATAAAAATAAAGTGCCTGAAAAGAATAATGTTTTGAGGTGTCATTTTGATCACCGGTCATCAGTTCCCAGGTTTGAGCACTGTTGTTTGTTCTGTAAATGCCAGCCCCCATTTGTGCAATTCCTGTACTGTCATTAAAGAAATGCCATTGTGAAACTGAGTAGTCCAGGCTTGCTTCACTAATCGTTTTCTTAGTAAAAGAAACTGCGCCATTTGAAGAATAGTAAATTCCATCATTTGTTTCAACAAACAATTTATTTGGACCAGTTGCTGCAACATGGTAAACATTTTTTCCTGAAAGTGCACTTACAAAAGTTACATTATTTAATGCTCCACTTACTTTATACAACCCTTCCACAGCTGCAATATATCCTTCCGTTTCACTTACAAAGGATAACTCGTTCATCGGTCCTGTTACACCACTTCCTAAAGCCCATGACGAACCTCCATTTGTTGTTTTCAGGAGTCGTTTTTGAGAAATAGCAAAGCCGGTAGTGGGGGAAGTAAATTGTATGCCGGTAATATTCTGGGGCAAAGGAGTGCCAGCCGGAGCCAGGAATGCCAACTGCCACGTTACTCCTTTGTCGGAGCTTTTTAAAATTACAGGTTGCAGCAGGTAAGCTCCGTAAACAAACACCGTAGTAGTATTAAGCGCATAAACACCAGATAAATTAATTCCTATCGGCAGTTCGGGAATAAGGATACTTCTTTTTGTATAAGTTATGCCACCATCGGTTGTGTAACCAATAAAGTCTTCTGCCCCATAATCAATAAAACCAATATATCCTTCAGTTGGACTGATGAATGAATATCCTTCAATGAATTGGTTGTCGTTTAAACTGTAGGTGCTGATTTTCTGCCATTGCGCTTCAGCACCTGAAAGTATAAAGAGGAAAAGAATACAGAAATAAAGATGGAGTTTTCTCATATAAGGTCAGTTAATTCAAAATTGTAATCAGGCAAAATTGACGGGTTTTCATATCTGTCAGTCATTTACCCTTTACTTATTATTTGCTAAATTAATTCTGGAAATCAAATTTAGTCAATAATTATTTCTCATCAGCGACTTCCCTAAACTCCTTTATTTTAATCGCTATTGTTTGTACGGGAACATTACAGGGTCTTCTGAGTAGTTACTGTAATAGTTGCTGTACCAGCACCCAACTAAATACGAACCGGGAATGATATTGTAAACTAACGAAGTTGGCTAAAGCCCAATTCCTGCGCCGAAAGAAAGCCACACTGTGAAACCACGCTCAGAACACAGCGTGAAAAATACCATTTCTTCGGACCTTGTTCGTGTTCTGTTCGGATTTATCCGAAGAAGGTCCGAAGAACGTCCGAAGGAGGTACGAAGATGATACGAAGGAAACAGGAAGGAAACAGGTGGAGGGAAGGGAGCATTGCCAAAGTTAGTGCGTCGTAAGTGCGTCAGTTGACGCACTTACGACGCACTTGCTCCGAAGCGGGCAGGGTGGTGTTAAGTTCCGGGGATGGTTAAGGCAAGGCCATTGGATTGACGAAATCTGTTTTGTAATTATAAGAGTTGCTCAAATATTTAATCAAGTAACGTCTTGAAATAAGGTCGGGAGACCTACTCCAGATGGGGAGATTGAAGTTGATTGCAATAGCAGGAAAAAGTAGACTTGATGCTGTTGTTGACGTCCCGCCAACATGAGCAGAAAAGGGCGAAGCTTTAAATAAACAACCTCTGTTGCCCTCCCTTTTTAAGACGCCACATATTATCCCCAATATGTTCTCCTATATCACTAAGAATTTTTAAAATTGTTTGGTTTTCAGGAGTTGTTCCATTTTTTAATAAGGGTAAAATATTAAAGATGATTTCATCAAATGTTGCAGTTTTATTTTGCAACTCCATTCTCCTCAGATAGCTCATTAAAAAGTATCTCACTCTTAATTTGACATCAACATGAGTCCTGAATTTTGTGTCTATCCGCAATGAAAAAATTTCTGTAACATCATTGTAGTCAAAGCGGTCAAGCAGTATTGGCGTTAGGTCAGTATATTGTTTTTTTAGTAGATCAAGGAAACCTAATTCTAACCCCTTGATGATTAGCTCATCATTAATTTGCTCAAGAGTTGCACCATTATTTTTAGCTATAATACTTTCAATTGTTTGCATTACAATTTCTGCAATGTCCATTCCTAAGTTGGCTTTAAGTATTGCCCTTGGGTTGCTGACTTTTCGAAAGTTGATTATTAGTTGTCCTGATAGTACTGTAAAAGGGTTCTGTCTTTTTTTGAAACTTGTTTGCCCGTTTTTTTGAGGAACTGCGCCAACATATTCAAAGCCACATGCTTCTGCTGTTTCAATAATTAAATGCCAAAACTCAGGGTCTTTGTGTGCAAAAACAAAACTCATCCATCTGTCATATTTTAAAACCCGGTACATTTCCTTAATGCTTTCTGCTATTAAATTATTGTATTCGTTTTTACTCTTTTTATGTTCGCCTCCTTCAATAGCTTCTTCTTGAAAATCTTCTTCTGTTACTTTTAGGTCAAGCCATGCGTTCCACATTGCAGATAAATCCAAGTAAGGAATTTTCTTTCCATATGGTGGGTCGGTATAGATATAATCAACACTTTCTTTTGGTAAGAATTTAAGATTTGTAGCTGTTCCTTTTATTATTTGAGCATTTGAAATTGTCTTACTGTTAATGAAATATTCCATTTCTTTCTTTGCTTCTCTTATCTTTTGAAAACGAAGCTCAAAATATTTCATTAAATCAACATCTTTAGGGTCCGGAGCAATTCTGTACCTGTAATACTGGAATGCACTTGCATTTCCTTGTCCGTCTCTTGTTGCCGTATTGCCTGTATGATAAGTGAGATTGGCTTTTGTAACGAGTCCAGAAAACATCAACAGCATTGATTTTCGTATGTTTTCATTTGGTTGTCTCTGGATGATAAATTTGAGTAAACTAAGTTGTGCAGTTTGTTTGTCGCTAAAAAGTTGTTCCACCATTTCCACATCCGAACCTTTTGGCAATTTAATTCCTGTGGGGTGTGGATATTTATTAATTGCCTTTTTTATTTCTTCTTCGGTTTTTGGTTCTTTTGACTTGTATTCTTTTCTCACTTGCTCAAATGCTTCGCCTAATTCTATCTGATTTATTGGTGCAATAAGAGAATCAACTAAAAAAACTGCCATTGGATTAAGGTCAATACTAATTGTTTTGCGATTATTCATTAATGCTTCTATTGCTGTGACACCGCTACCGCCAAAAGGATCAAGTACCAAATCACCTGGTTTACTATAGTTTTTAATGTATTCTGCAACAACATTCCACGTTTGTTTTGTAAAGTATCCGTGAACGCCAAAATGGCGCTTTGCTGCCCTTTTTTTTACTTCAATTTCTTCAAGTAAAGGTCTTGTTGAATAATCAAATCCTGTTGGCCTTGCTGTTGCTGTAGTAGTATCATAGGTTATATTTTTACCAACCTGAAAGCTGCTAGGTGATAAAAACATTTTTAGCTTCCCCCAATAATGCTCTACTTCGTTCATTGGAAAGTAGAGTATTGGTTCGTTTGTTTCTTTTCGATATAGAGCAAATTCTAAACCATTGCATAAAGCAAAATATGTACTTCGTATTTCTTTGTGCTCAGAGTAACTGTAAACTTGTTCTACATTGTCTGTGTTCGTTACTTTTTCACTTGGAGATTTTGCATCGAGAACCCACGCAAAATTATTTTCAACTTTTAAGGCATAATCGGGTATAAGAGTGATTTGTCTTTTCTTACTGCCAATTTTTATGAATGGGTGCTCAAGATTTTTGCTGCGAACTATATTTTGCTGTATATATCCAAGTTGTTTTAAGATCGGAAGGATAATTACTTCTCTGACGCTATCTTCTTTAAAGTCTGGGTTACTACTAATTTTATTGAAGTCAAGTTGTCCGAAGAGAGATTCTTTCGTTATGATTTGCATGCAGACTTATTTATTCTGCATTGCTTACTACGCAGTGAAAAAAAACGGGTGCTATCCTCCGCTTTAATTCACTTTGTCGTGGGAGGGTCGAATCTCCTTGCAGAAATGAATACAGCAAAAGGACGCACCCTTACGGGTGCATCGCTTGAACTGTTTCTTTCTGCTTTAAAATTTTCGACCTTTTACGACAAAAGAAACGTCAGCAACGCAATGCGTTATTGATAATATGTTATATCGGAAACAAATCTAAAGGAAAAGAAGGATTTAATGATCTAAAGAAGTTGTATTCAATCTGTTCCATCTTATAAATCCTACAAATCCCGGTTCAGACAATTTCTTAGCTTTGAAAAAAGCCTTCATGCAATTCGAAACATTTCTGCAAAGCATTTCTTCCGCAACAGTACCGGCAAACAGCAGTGTATATCTCCGTGCTATGTGGCATGATGCAAAAAACGAATGGGAGAAAGCACACACATTGGTTGACAGCTTACATGATACAACTGCCTGCTGGGTGCATGCTTATCTACACCGCAAGGAAGGTGATATTGGGAATGCTGATTACTGGTACCGCAGGGCAGGGAAGACAAGGCCTTCTGTTTCTTTGCAGGAGGAATGGGAAATAATTGTGAGGGCGTTGCTTTGAGGGGTTGCTGTTGGTCGGCGACCAACAGGGGCGTGGTGACAAATCCGCCTTCGCTACATGCCTGCGTTAAAACTCCGGCAGTTAATAAAAGCTATGGCGGACAAATCTGCCTTCCCCAAGGCTACGGCGGAGAACCAAAAAGGACCACCGTTTCCGATGATCCTTATACATTGATGGTAATTGGGACGTTTTTGTTCCTCCCCTTTGGGGAGGTTAGGTGGGGCTGCTTAAATATCAATCGCTTCACCATAGGCAACTGCTGTTGCTTCTTTCAGCGCTTCACTCATGGTTGGGTGCGGATGCACACCATTCAGAATTTCATGATAAGTAGTTTCGAGTTTTCTTGCTACCACTACTTCAGCAATCATTTCAGTTACACTTGCACCAATCATGTGTGCGCCGAGGAACTCACCATACTTTGCATCGAAGATTACTTTTACAAAACCTTCTGTTGCACCTGCAGCACTTGCTTTACCGCTCGCCATAAACGGAAACTTACCTACTTTAATTTCATAACCTGCATCTTTTGCTGCTTTCTCTGTATAACCTACAGATGCAATCTCCGGTGTGCAGTATGTACAACCGGGAATATTGTTATAATCCATTGCTTCAGGAGCATGATTGTATTTCTTTTCCATGTACGCAATGTGTTCAGCAGTGTTGATGCCTTCTTTGCTGGCAACATGCGCCAGGGCCTGCCCGGGTGCAACATCACCAATGGCATAAATGCCGGGTACATTGGTTTGTCCGTATTTATCAACTACTACTTTTCCTTTTTCTGTTTTAATACCGTTTTCTTCCAGTCCGATATTTTCAATATTAGCTACCACACCGGCAGCACTTAATAAAATATCTGCTTCTAATATTACTTCGCCTGTGGCTGTTTTTACCTTTGCTTTTACACCTTCGCCATTTGTATCAACACTTGTTACT
>JANOIQ010000478.1:0-6869 GCA_031407835.1 Chitinophagaceae bacterium | reverse complement strand
GTGAAATTTCCTGAGCCATCCAATGCAACAACCGCATTGGTTCCTGCTGGTGCATCAGAAGTCACTGAATTACCCGATACGGCAACATTCACTGTTGCAGCATTTGTGCTTGTATGAGCAATATTGCCGGTATAATTTCCTGCAGCCCCTGCATTCAACCGTACACTGATTATTTTTGGACTTAATGTTCCGGATGATTGAGCAATAGTTAAAGGCAGTGCATTTGTGAACCAGGTAGCGCCTCCATCTGCCGATACCTGGTATTGCACAGGTGGTGTAACTATTACATTTGCCGTAAGATTGGAAGCAGACAAGGTATAGGTTTGATTAGAAGAAGGTGTACCTGTTAATTGTGAAAACGGGCTAAGGCTGCTGGTTGATGAAATGATTGCAGCTGAATTAACAAGGCTGTTTAAATAGTTTTCAAGGTTCGTATAACCATTCGCTGCAAAGATACCACGATCACTTGCATCATTCGGATTTAAACCATTTGCTGTTTCCCATACATCAGGCATACCATCATGATCTGTATCTGTTGGTGCTGCTGTTGAATTTAATGTTGGCCATGCATTTACAGTATTTGCATAAGGTGTGCCATGCGGAAAACCACCCTGTACATCAATCAAGCGACCTGTGCGGTTACGTACATCATTGGTAATACGCTCATCGAGTGTATCACGTTTTAAACTGGCACCGGCATTCTGCAATACCAGTTCGTATGCTTCCTGTGCTGTATGGGTGGTAACCGGAGATATATCATGTGCTGCTGTTGCTTTTGCCACTGTTGTATCGGCCTGCACTCCTCCGCTCATTGATACACCCAGCCAGTTATTTGCTGTGATGTTCGTGTAGCCATCAACATAGTTACCCGATAAATAAAATTTTCCGTAAGGGATAGGTGTGGCACCTGTTGTTTGACCCGGTTGCACAATCATGCCACGAACAGGAATAGAAACTGAATTACCGGCACCTGTTGACGGACCATATTTATAATAATTATTTACGAGATTGTAATTACCTCCATCACCACCATTGGTACTGTAGCTGCCCCAGTTGTAAACTACATTGTTTCTGAAATCAGCATTTTCAACTCCAACCACTGCAGGCGAATATGTACTGATACCTGCAAAGCGTGGATTACGTCCTTTTGCATCGGCAATTAAATTATGATGAAACGAACCCCGTTTTGACCCCCAGATACCACCATAACCATGATGTTCAAAATCGGTATCGCCTGTTTCAAAATGATAAGAATAATCCAATGGTTCGGAAACAATATTCCATTGCAGTGTTATACTGTCGCCACGATAAACCGTTAGTGCTTCGTCACTGCTCCAACTGATGGAGCAATGATCAATAATAATATTTTTACCTCCGAGATTTCCAAATGCATCATCACCACCGCTTCCATCAACAGGTGTACAGGCAACAGTAAAAGGTGCAACAGGAACACCGCAGTTAGCAGGTGATGTGAGCAGTTGATTTTTATCGCCCATACGAATGCGGATATAACGTACAATCACATTATCGCCACTGATTACAACAGGATAATCAGCAATGCAAATACCATCGCCCGGAGCTGTTTGTCCGGCAACTGTTGTATTATTTCGAATGTTCAGTTTTGAAGTAAGATGAATTGTTCCGGAAACCCTGAACACAACTGTTCGGTGTGTTGCAGATTGACCTAATGCATAGCGCAAACTGCCGGGATTATTATCATCATTTAAGTTTGTTACTTCAAAAACTGTAGTTGGAGCAGCAGCAGTTCCACGGCCACCTGAAGTAAATCTTCCGGCACCTTCTGCACCGGGAAATGCAATCTGTTGTGCATTAGAAAAAAGCACAGCTGTGCACAGCAACAACAGCAGAGTTATTTTGTTGCAGCGGCTAAGTAAAGCAAACATCATTAGAGTCGTATTATTTTAATTGAATGATATGTGTGACCAGTTCCGGTAATCCATTGCGGATCTCTTTCAATACAATCTGTGCAATTAATCTTGCACCCAGTTCATTGAAATGCGTATTATCTTCTTTCCCTTTTGGATAGTTGGGATGCTCCCCCGGTTGCAGTTGTACAAATAACAGTTTCGAATGTTCAACGCCCATCTGCTGATAGAGTTGCTGCGCCTGCTTATCGAGATCAATAAGAAATACTTTTTCTTCATTGGCCACATCACGTACAATTTGTGCATATACATCATGTGTACCTTCAATTTTTCCATCAGCACTGAACTTTCTTCTCGCAACAGGGGTTATTAAAACAGGTGTTGCTTTCTTTTCTCTTGTTTCCTGTACAAACTTTTTCAGGTTGACCTTGAACTCTGTTTCAGTTGTATACGTTTTCTTTGTTGGCACTTCATCATTATGTCCAAACTGGATAAACACATAATCACCTTCACCGGATTCATTTACGATGGATTGCCATAAACCTTCTGCTTGAAAAGACGATGTACTTCTTCCGTTCTTTGCTTTGTTTACTACTGTTAAGGTTGAATCCCAGAAATACACAAAGGGCATACCCCAGCCATGTTCAGGAAAGGCTTTTGTCTCCTTAATTGCCATTGTAGAATCGCCTGCAAGAAAAATGGTTGTTTTCTTTTTTTGCGGCAGGAGAAATGCCATTGCCGGAATTGCCAGTAATAAAACCAGTTTTGCTTTCATGCATTTTATTTATAGAAACACTCCTGCCCGACTTCTTCATTCAGGCGGGGATAATACAGATTTTGGCTGATGAACACTGATCAGTTAATATCTGTTTCTATTTAATCAAACTGTTAATGTACACCTCAATATTCGTATAATGCTTATCCAGTTTATTCTCCGGTGCATCAGTTGCATCATTTGCGTTCAGGCCATTGTTCTTTTCCCATTCGTCTGGCATCCCATCTTTATCTGTATCAGGAGCTGCGGCTGAGGTTTTTAATGCAGGCCATGCATTTACAGTAATATCAAATGCTGAATGATGCGGATAGCCACCCTGTACATCTATGATTGTACCTGAACGATCTTTTACATTGTTTATAATGCGCTGATCAAGTGTGTCTCTTCTGAAACTTGCACCTGCATATTTTAATACTGCTTCGTAGGCAGCTTCTGCCGGTTGCACCTGCATACGTTCTGTTGTATGTGCGTTACTGATCACAGTTGTTTTTTTATGTTCTGCTGTTCCGCCATTACCCATATGAACACCTGACCAATTGTTTGCAGTAACATCAGGGGCTTCATCCACATAATTTCCATTTACATACCATTTTCCAAAAGGAATGGTTTCTGTTCTTCCCGGATTAACTATTCTGAAACGAACGCTTTTAGATGTAGAAGGGCCATACTTAAAATAGTTATTAATGATATTGTAATTACCTCCTTCGCCTGCATAGATATTATTGCCGCCCCAATTATAGATCACATTGTTACAATAATCAACCAGTTCAGGAACATTTTGTCTTATGCCGTTGAAACGGGGATTACGATTGTTGCAATGTGCAAACAGGTTATGATGAGCTGAGAGATGCTGACCACCCCAGATACCACCGTATCCATGATGTTCCCAATCTTTATCGCCAGTTTCAAAATGGTAGGAATAATTCAATGGCTCGGAAATGATATTCCATTGCAGAGTTGTACTGTCGCCATTGTAAACTGAAAGTACTTCATCGTTACTCCAGCTGAACGAACAATGGTCAATGATGATATGCTTACGGCCCGATCCACTGAATGCATCATCACCACCGCTTCCATCAACCTTTCCTTTTTGCCGTTGAAATTTATCGCCCAATCGAACACGGACATAACGCATAATAATATTATCACCAGATAAACTAACCGGTTGATCAGCCAGGCAAATACCATCGCCGGGAGCAGTTTGTCCGGCTATAGTTGCATCGCCTTTAATAAACAATCTTTTTTCGAGATGAACAGTGCCTGATACCGCAAACACAATGATGCGTTTACCTTTTGTTTCAGCAGCATCACGAAAACTACCCGGGCCATCATCGTTAAGATTGGTTATAATCATTACTTTACCTCCACGACCGCCGGTTGTGTATTTACCAAAACCTTCAGCACCGGGAAAAGCAATTGCAGCTACACTGCTGTTAACTGCAGATTGTTTCTGTTGTGCGCAGGCCGTAACAGTAAACATTAAAAGATAACTCAGTACTATTGTAATCTGTTTTGTTTTCATTCTGTTTATTTAATCCTGATGCATACAATGGATGGCAAAAAAATATATTACTGTTTTTTAAAACAGCATTTCTCTAAGAGCAGATTTGGATAAACCCACAGGCAGATGAAAGCCTGTGGGTTTTATAATGTCAAAAAGCTAAGTCTTGCTCTATCAGGGCCTCCAGCGTGGATCACCTGTTGAACTTCTTCCGGGGAAAGTATTGTCGATAATTTTAAAATCACCACCCATTGGATTTTGCCACAATTGTGCAGCAGTTTTTGTGTGCGGGATAATGCTTGGAAAATCATTTCCTGCAGATAAATGATCGGATGTGCGATAGTTATTAGTTGCATTGATGGCTGTTGCTGCGTTTGCCCTGGCATCTCTAACCGTAAATGCACCAGCACTGTTTTTACCAATACCGAATATGCAGTTGTTTACAGTAATCCCATTTGTTACGTTGTTTGTACCGGCAGTATTATAATCAACATAGTAAGAAGAACTATTACCAAGCGGTGATTCATTGAACGTACAATTATCAATAAATACTGAAATGGAGTTATTTCTGCTGGTGATCACTTTTTCTGTTTTATAGAATGTGCTGTTGGTTACTTTAATCACATCGGCTTTGCTTGTAGCCACGTCAACCGTTAATAAACCATAACCGGCAATACTGTCTACGATACAATTGTTTACCTCAAACGTACCAATAATGGCCGGTTGACTTTGTGTACGCATCACACCTCTGAAAATTTCTGCCAGGCAATTTTCAAAACGAACCTTACCAATTGTACATGCAACATTAATATTGAATACATACTTTGAAGCATAATCACTGCCACGTAACACAACACCATTAAATACAATTGAATCGATCAAACTACCTGCTACAATGTTGAAGTTCGCTGGCATGTAGATAATTGGTTTGGCAGGGTTCAACAGATCGTCACCTGCCATAAACGTTATCGTTTTGCTGAGGTTGATCGTTGCACTGATATTATATGTTTCGCCACGTTTTAATAAGATGATGCTGCCAGATGCTACATCAGGAATTGTATCTGCCAATATGTTTGGAAGTCCGGTGATGCCACGCAGATCGATCAACGCACCTGTTAGTGCAGCTTTTGTTGTAAAGTTTGCCCAGCCACGAACTGTTGTGCCGCTATAAAGGAAAATGATATAAGGAGTAGAAGCATTCAAGCCCGAAACCAACTTGTATGCATTGGTAACATCTATTGGAATAAGTATAGCAGTTTTTATAACTGAGCTGTCCGCAGCGAGTAAGATCCTTACTTCAGTTACTGCTGCACCACTTGTTGTCCAGCTTACTTTTACAGAGTTATCATTCACCTCGCTGATAGCAGGAATGTTTAAGATAGTAGGGAAACGTGCAGTTTTTATTGTGCCCAGGTCTCCAAATTTTGAGCTCTTTACTGTGTCAGCAGCATTTGCTTTCACTCTTACCTGGTATAATTTATCCCAGTAAAGGTTTTCAAACAGGTGCACGTTTGTATCAATCTTTACAGTGGCAGCCACGGTTTTAAAACTGTCGGTACTTATCTCGGCAGTATAGGATGCTGAGCCATTTATAACCTGCCATGAGGCTCTGATCCAGTTACCATTCGATTCCAAAGCTTCTTTAATAACAGGACGGAATAAACGTGGTGCTTCACCAGGCTCATCAATTTTTTTGCAGGCGATGAACACCATTGTTACAGCCAGCGATATAAAAAGTAATTTCTTCATTGCTAATGTTTTAAAAATGGCCAATCAGTTTTTATTAATACCCGTATTGATTTTTTAACGTACCAAGACTACTTGTAATAACAGAACTGTGCAACGGCAAAATATACCGTAATGGTTCAAGTCCTGCATTATCTATATACCCACGCCATGTCCATAATACAAAGTTTCCTGCCGTACTTGTGGAAGGGATGTACATTGTTTTGGTCCACGGAACCTGCAAATAACCATCGGGGTTACTGCCAACTGTAGGCACATCTTTTAATGGAGGCACTATCGCAGCTTTACGATACTTATTGTACCACGAAATTGTATTGTCTGGATTGCGTTTGTAATACATGATATCAGGTAAGTTGGAATAGGCACCTGTTCCTGCATTACCATCAATACCCATCTGTAAAAGCATATTTCTTGCTTCAGCAACTTTTTTACCATAAAGATTCCAGCGTGCAAGATCATATTTACGTAAGCACTCGCCGCCAAATTCCCATGCACGTTCATTAACAATTGCATCGAAAAACGATTGCTTACTCCCTGCTGCTGAAGCAATATAAGTTTCCACTTTACCTGCCCATAATGATTCGGTAAAAGCACGCTGGCGAACTTTGCGCAATGCATTTTGTGCAGCCGCATTTGGGCCGTTAATTTCGTTTTCACTTTCAGCAAACATTAATAAAATATCGGCATAACGCATAAGTGGCCAGTTAATACCTGTGCCTTTTGCAGTAGAAGCACCTAATGGAGTAGGAACTAATAGCCTGTTCCATTTGGCAGGCGCAATCGATGTTGCGCCAGAAGGTTGTTGTACAAGATCTTTATCGTAATAGATAAGTGAGCATGTAACTGGCAAGCGTTTGTCTACTGTATCAAAGGAGTGATAATAAGAAATTGGTAATGACAGATAGTTTGATCCTGAACCATAAAGGTGTGTACCACCATCAACTCTGATACCATGGTTCCA
>JANOIQ010000384.1:0-2790 GCA_031407835.1 Chitinophagaceae bacterium | reverse complement strand
TAAAAACGATCATAGGCCGCCATGATGGCATCTTTCCTGTTCTTTCCTTTTTTCAATGCCTGTTGTTCGGCTTCCACCATTTTGCTGAGCGTTTCTAATAAATCTTTTTGTATAAATATTTCTCCTGCCTCAGGTGCTTCTCTTTTTTCTCCCAAATGAGTAAGAAAAACTTTTTTACTGTAAGGCCATTGTTTAATGAGTTGCTTCCCACGTTCCATACTGTTGGCTGTTTGTGCATCAATAGGATAACCTGCTGCGAGTTGCATACATGGAGCAAGTACTTCTTTCAAACTCATGGTGCCGTAGTTCGAAAGCATCAAACACAATCCACCAACAGTACCGGGAGTTACTGCAGCCAATGGACCATACTCTGGTGGAAAATTGTATCCTTTGCTTTTATAAAATTCTGAAGTTGCTCCTGTTGGGGCAACGCCCAATGCATTAATGCCGATTACTTTTCCTGTTTTAGGATTGTAAATGAGTGCCTGTGTTTCACCGCCCCAGCTTAATACATCCCACATGGTACAGGTAGCAGCTAACATAGCGCAGGCTGCATCAACAGCATTGCCACCTTTTTGAAATATCATGGAACCTGCTGTTGCAGCTAATGGTTTGCCGGTAATGGCCATCCATTGTTTACCATGTAAAGGAGGCTTTTGTGTTTGTTGTGCAATGATGGATAAAGAAAAAAGGAAGGCAGGTGCCAAACTGAATAATTTTCTCATGCTGTTGAATTTGTAGTTTAAAGTTAGGCAGAGAAAGCTGAGAAAAAATGCGATGTGATGAGTGGTGGGGCTTACTCTTTTGTCAATTGTTCAATGTCATCTAAATCCCGAAAACGGCCTGATGCTTTTTTTGCCTGTATCAAATGATTGATATGTATAAATCTGATCTTCAATCCGTCTTCTTCATAGATCTGTGCCATTGCAAAAGTTTCATCAAAGAGTAAACCTTTTACACTTGTCATCACTTCAATTTTAACGGGCTGCACGCCAATTCCGAAAACATCATATTCTTCTCCAAGAAAATTTTCTTCCGTCATATCAAACAAGGGCATCCCGAATTGCCGATATGCCTTCTTTAATCTGATATAATTCTCTTTTGTTTTATTTACCCACACATCCATGTCTCCCGTTCCCCGAACGTAGCCATGTAAAATAACAGCCATGCCACCAACTAAAACATACTCAACTTCCTGTTCATTCAAAGCCTGAATAAACTCTCTGAAATGTTCATTGAAAATGTCAGCCATTGTTGTGTTTTCTTTTTGTGAAAATAGTTTTGTCAACAGGGGTTTGTGGTGTAATGCCATAAAACTGCTGAACGAGATAACAACCTGCTTCAAGTCTTTCTTTATATGATTTATTCTTCCAGCTACTGTAATGCGAATCTGCTTCTTCCACACTCATCGCCTGGAAAACTGTTTTATCAAGTCTATATTTTTTATCATCAGCCATGCTTTAAAATTAAAAAGAAAAGGTGGAAGAATACAGGAAATAAAAATCCCGCTGAAAAGCGGGACTTTTATTATCATTCAGGCCGCATAAAGCGTCCCGATTGTAATTATCCTTTTGCAAATTCTGATCTGATCACATTCAATGCACCGCCAGCTTTGAACCATTCAATCTGCTGTGCATTGTAGCTATGATTCACCTGTATAGTTTCATTGCTGCCATCTTTATGATTCAATACTAACTGCAATGCTTTTCCGGGAGTGAAAGCAATCAATCCTTCCACATCAATGCTGTCATCTTCCAGAATTTTATCATAATCTTCTTTGTTGGCAAAAGTTAATGCCAGCATTCCCTGTTTCTTGAGATTGGTTTCATGAATACGTGCAAATGATTTCACCAATACCACACGAACACCCAAGTGACGTGGTTCCATTGCTGCATGTTCTCTTGAAGAACCTTCACCATAGTTTTCATCACCCACAACGATTGTTCCAATACCTGCTGCTTTGTAAGCTCTTTGCGTATTAGGAACTGTACCAAGCTCACCGGTTAACTGACTCTTTACACTATCTGTTTTTTCATTGAAGAAATTAGTGGCACCAATTAACAGGTTATTACTGATGTTATCCAAATGACCACGGAATTTCAACCATGGACCTGCCATTGAAATATGATCAGTTGTACATTTCCCTTTTGCTTTAATGAGCAGTTTCAATCCTTTCAGATCAATACCTTCCCATGCAGCAAAAGGATATAATAATTGTAAACGTTTACTGTCGGCTTTTACATTCAACTGTACTTTACTTCCATCTTCAGCAGGGGCTTGGTAACCTGCATCCTCAACAGCAAAACCTTTCACCGGTAATTCATCACCACTTGGAGGGTCGAGTTTTACCTGTTCCCCTTTTTCATTGGTTAATGTATCAGTGATTGGGTTGAATGTAAGATCACCTGCAATAGCCAGGGCTGTTACCAGTTCAGGGCTTGCAACAAATGCTAATGTATTTGGATTGCCATCTGCTCTTTTTGCAAAGTTTCTGTTGAATGAATGAACGATGGTATTGCGTTCTGCTTTTTCTGCACCAACTCTGTCCCACATACCAATACAGGGCCCGCAGGCATTGGCAAATACAGTAGCACCAATTTTTTCAAATGTTTCTAAAAAACCATCTCTTTCAATGGTATAACGAACCAATTCACTGCCGGGAGTAATGGTGAATTCAGATTTTAATTTTAAGCCTTTTGTACTTACCTGTTCAGCTAAACTTACTGCACGACTGATATCTTCATACGAAGAGTTGGTACAACTTCCAATCAATCCCACTTCAATTTTTGT
>JANOIQ010000295.1:0-5823 GCA_031407835.1 Chitinophagaceae bacterium | reverse complement strand
CTGCAACTGCAAAAACAATTCAGCTTTGGCAGGCGCAAACGCTGGAACTGGTACACAGAAATTTTTGTGCAGCAAACAACAGCCAATGCACCCGTTAATCTCCCTCTTGTTCTTACCAGAAATCGTTTCGCATATGAAGGACAGTTTTTTAAAAATCTAAACTTAAGTACGGGTGTTGAACTTCGCTATCATACCCCGTACAAAGCAGATAATTTTTCACCTGTTCTCGGGCAGTTTATTTTGCAGAATACAGAAACCATTAAAAACCTTCCCGATATTGCTGCTTACCTGCATTTCAGGGTTCGGAGTTTATCTCTGTTTATCAGGGCTGAAAACCTGAATACGGCAGAACTGAGTCCTTCTTTTGGTTTTTTAAATAATAATATGGCAACCCCGCTTCAGCCAACTCCCGGTTACTACCTCCGTTTCGGCATCTTTTGGGGCTTTGTTAACTGAGTTATACATACAGTTGCTGTTTAAAAGATTACCTTTATCCTTCATGACGAAGAAGATTCTTGTATCAATGATTGCCATATTCTATCTTGCCTTTACAAGCGGTGTGGTAATGAATATTCACCATTGTTTGGGAAAGATTTCTTCTGTTTCATTCAATCATGGCAAAGATCATGATGATGGAGCCTGCAGTAAATGCGGAATGAACAAAACGGAAAATCATTGCTGCAAGGATGATGTAAAAGCCGTAAAGCTGAATGATTCTCACCAGGCTTCTGCTTTTGCATTTGAACTGGCATCTATCAGTGCAGAAGCCCCTGTACATCTTACTCTTTTGCATGAACCTGAGCAGGGCTTGTCTGCAACTCCTTTAACTGAATATTTTTCTCCTCCTCCCAAAACATTGAACAAAGTGTACAGGGGCATCAATGTTTTCCTGATTTAGGTTAGTTTTTTCCTTGTTCAGTCTATATGCTTTCAGCAAAAAGAAATCTATTATTATATTCAAACTAAAAATTAAACAATGAAATCATTTCAAATAATTGCAGCATTCGTGTTTTTGTTTGCAGGCGTACAAACAGTGAATGCACAAACAAAATCAGGCGGTACAAAATCAGCAGTAAAAACATCTACTTTTAAAGTATGGGGTAACTGCGGTATGTGCAAAACAACTATTGAAGGGGCAGCCAAAAAGAGCGGCGCCACTTATGCCAATTGGAATGTTGATACAAAGGAGATGACCGTAAAGTATGCATCAGCAAAAACATCAGAAGAAAAAATTCAGAAAGGAATTGCTGATGCCGGTTATGATAATGTAAAATATACAGGTAGCGATGAAGCATATGGTAAACTGCATGGATGCTGTCAGTATGATAGAAAAGTAGCTTCTGCTAAAGAAGCAAACGCATGCTGTATGAAAGATGGCAAATGCACAGGTGATAAAGAGTGCTGCAAGAAAATGGAAGGTAAAACTGATTGCTGTGCAAACGGAACCTGTGCAAAAGAAGGTGGTTGCTGCGCAGATATGAAATGTGAAAAAGGCGCCGATTGCTGCAAAAAAACAAATTAACTTTACTAAGTAATAAAACTGCTGCCGGTTATTTTACCGGCGGCAGTTTTCATTCATTAAAAACCGGGATATACTATGTGGCTGAAAAATCAATAAAAATGAACACATGAAAAAATTACTGGTGATTATTTTTCTGCTGTCGGTTTTCTTTGGGAAAGCTCAATTTAAATCAGCCAACTTACAGGCCAGCGGGTTAACCTGTGCTATGTGCAGCAATGCTATCAACAAATCATTAAAGACACTTTCTTTTGTAGAGAAGGTGGATGCAGATATTGCCAACGCTTCTTTTCTTATCATTTTTAAGCAGGGAACAGAAATTAACTTTGATCAGCTGCGGAAGAAAGTGGAGGATGCAGGTTTTTCTGTTGCTAAGCTGCAAGTAGTGACTGTATTCAATAACACGGCTATTGAAAATGACAAGTCAGTAACTATAAATGGAAAAGTATTTCATTTCCTGAATATTAAAAACCAGGTGCTGAATGGTGAACAGACGATTACAATTGTCGATAAGAATTTTGTACCTGTAAAAGAGTACAAAAAATTTACAGCGCTTACCAAAGCCGAAAGTTTTAAAACGGGACAGGCACAGGGTACACGTATTTATCATGTAACTATTTAAAGTAACGGTCCCGCTACCGCCGGGACTTTTTTATTATATGCTCCGTTTATCATTCATAAGCGTATTGGTTTTCATTGGTACTATTGCAGGTGCACAGGAACTGTATGTGTTTACAAACCCTGCTTCCAATATTCCGGCAAAAGCAATTGCTGCAAAGCTTTCCATGAAAACAATGAAGCCTTATCATTATACCAACAGGAGAGAATACAGGCTGATGCCTGAAGTACAGGTTGGTATCAGTAAAAAAATCATGCTTGCTGCTGCTGCCAGTTTTTCAAATATGTTTTTTGAAGAAGGCATGCGTTTTGAAAGTGCAAGACTTTATGCCAAGTACAGGTTTTACAGCAAGGATGATGTGCATAAACATTTTCGTGCTGCTGCATTTGCAGCAGGTGCATGGTCCAACAATCCGTTGGTGTACCAGGAGTTGAATTTAGACGGTGATAACAGTGGTGTACAGGCAGGGGTGCTGGCAACTCAGCTGGTGAATAAATTTGCTGCCACTGCGGGGGTTTCTTATATCCGTCAACTTGAAAAAAAAGATAAACTGTTTTTAGCGCTTCCTTTTTCAAATGAGGGTGTTCAATATAATTTATCTATGGGTTATTTGTTGTTTCCACGGAGTTATACCAGTTACAACCAAACCAATTTCAATTTGTATTGTGAATTTCTTGGTTTGAAGAATTCAGATATCAGCAGAAGTTATCTTGATATTGCACCAGCTGTTCAGTTCATTTTTAAAAGCAGTACAAGATTAAATCTTGGTGCCCGTTATCAACTGGCAGGAAATGCTCACCGTATGGCAAAACAATCTTACTTCATCAGCCTGGAGCATTATTTTTTAAATGCGTTGAAATGAAAGTTGTAAAGTCAATACTGTTATTTGTAGTATCACTCTTTCAAAAGAAAGATTGCTGTAAGTAAAGCATCATCTTTTCGTAAGTGTATACTTTTTTATGTTACAGTTTGCTGTTAATCTACATTTGTAGTACAGCATGAAACTATTCAAACCAATTACCAGAACCATCTGGATCATTTCCTTCGTCAGCCTGTTTACAGATATGGCCAGTGAAATGCTGTATCCTGTTATGCCTGTTTACCTGAAGAGCATTGGCTATTCGGTAATGGTAATTGGTGTTCTTGAAGGTTTTGCTGAAGCCGTTGCCGGTTTGGGTAAAAGTTATTTCGGACGGTTAAGTGATGCAAGCGGTAAACGTTTACCCTTTGTGCGATTGGGTTATTTGTTAAGTGCCATTGCAAAACCAATGCTGGCTGTAAGCACACAATTATGGTGGATTTTTTCTTCAAGGTTTCTTGACAGGGCAGGTAAGGGCTTACGCACTGCTCCCCGTGATGCATTGCTGAGTGATGAAACGATCCCTGAAAATAAAGCAACTGTATTTGGCTTTCACCGCATGATGGATACGTTTGGTGCTGTGTTGGGGCCACTAATTGCATTGCTGTATTTATATTTTTATCCCGGCGATTATAAACGTTTATTCCTGTTTGCATTTATTCCCGGTATTGCTGCTATCATTTTTACCTGGCTGGTAAAAGAAAAGAAAACAATACATGTTCCAAAGAATGTAATTCCATTTCATCAAACTTTCAGTTACTGGAAAGAAGCAAATGTTTCTTACCGAAAATTGTTGATTGGTTTGCTGCTGTTTGCTTTATTCAACAGTTCAGATGTATTTCTGTTATTGAAAATGAAAGAAGCAGGTTTATCAGATACATCGGTGATAGCAGTTTATATTTTTTACAACTTGGTCTTTGCCTTAGCTGCATTTCCGCTGGGCAAACTTGCAGACAGAATAGGTATGCGGAGTATTTTTTTAATGGGCCTTCTTTTTTTCTGCATCACATATAGTGGGTTTGCATTTACGTCTTCCATTCCAGTTTTTATTGGTTTGCTTTTCTGCTATGGTATTTATGCAGCAGCAACAGATGGAATATCTAAAGCATGGATCAGTAATCTTGTTCCCAAAACTGAAACAGCCTCAGCGATTGGTTTGTACACCGGGCTGCAGAGTATTGCTGCACTGATAGCCAGTTCCTTAGCCGGGCTTCTCTGGTTTCGTTTCGGATCTGTGAATGTTTTCAGTTTGGCTGCAATCGTTGCCCTGCTTGCATTCATATGGATTGCTGTAAAATTACCTCGTCAAAAATAAGTTTGACTTAGTGTAACTATTTTCTATATTTGTCTAAATATAAATTTAGACAAGTCTAAAAAATTAGTTACTCTTTAATATGAATAAGCAGTTATTTGTTGTTGTGGGATTGGTGCTGGCAATTGCCACATATGTATCCTGCAGTAAAATTTTACCAAAGGCTCCGGCTGATGATGAGTTATTGGACGGCCCAGTTGAAGGACTTAGTCCTGAGCAGCATGCCCGTTTTCTTGCTGGTGATGTTGCCTTTAATAATGAAGTGTTTACTCCTGCAACAGGGTTAGGGCCGGTGTTTGTTGCAACTTCTTGTGGCTCCTGTCATGCTGGTGATGGAAAGGGGCATCCCTTTACAATGTTAACAAGGTTTGGACAAACCGATGCAAGCGGTAATCAATTTTTAAATCGTGGTGGGCCTCAATTGCAACACCGTGCTATTCCAGGATTTGAACCTGAGCAAATACCTGCCGGTGCAACATTTTCAAAATTTATACCCCCTGCAAATACTGGACTTGGTTTTTTAGAAGCAGTTACGGATGCAGCAATCCTTGCACTTGCTGATGAAAACGATTTAAATGGAGATGGTATTTCGGGAAGAGCTAACTGGATCAATCTTCCTGCATATGTTGATATCCGTTCAGGTTCTGCTCAACAACAGGGAAAATATATTGGCCGCTTTGGAAAAAAAGCAGCTGTGTTTAGTTTGCTGCAGCAAACAGCCAATGCGTATAACCAGGATATGGGTATTACTTCTTTATTTGAAACAAGAGATACCTACAGCGGACTGGAAATAGATCCGGAAGTTTCAACACAAACAGTAAACAATGTGGTGTTTTATTTACAAACATTAAAAGCACCTGTTCAACGCAATATGAATGATGCAGAAGTGCAATACGGGAGTTTGTTATTTGTAAATACAGGCTGTGCAAAATGTCATACACCTTCATTCACAACCGGTAATTCATCAATCGCTTCTTTATCAAACAAAACTTTTTTTCCTTACTCCGATTTGTTGTTGCATGATATGGGTGCAGGTTTGGATGACGGTTATACAGAAGGTTCGGCACTTACTGCTGAATGGCGCACTCCGCCATTATGGGGACTTGGCTTATCAAGAAATTCACAAGGTGGACAATATTTTTTAATGCATGATGGGAGAGCGAAAAGTATTGAAGAAGCCATTCTGTTGCATGCTGGCGAAGCTGCACAAACAAAACAAAAGTATCAGCAATTGACAGCAGATGAAAAGAGAAAGCTTATTAAATTCCTTGAATCACTTTAATAAAACTGATACAAATAAACAGAAATGAATAGAAGAGATTTTATTGTAAACAGTTGTGCGGCCTGTATCTCGGTTACTGCATTATCAACTATGGTGAGTTCCTGTCAATCGACCAGGTATATATCCGGCAGCATTATAAATGATGGGTTGCTTGTGAAGAAAGATGAGTTTGAAATGAAGAAGGGGGATAAAATAAGCTATCGTTCATTTATTGTTATCAGGAACGATACAT
>JANOIQ010000291.1:0-10069 GCA_031407835.1 Chitinophagaceae bacterium | reverse complement strand
CTGCAGGCTACCTTGGCCTGGATGTGGAGAAAGATCCTGAACCAACTGAAAACCGTTTTGTACGCAGTGATCAGTACAGCTTTGTCATGAATGGCATTCCTGCATTGCATATTAAGTATGGCAACAAAACAAATATCCCCGGTTTTGATATGGTTGCATTTGTAAAACAATGGCGTGCGAAATATTATCATCAGAGTGCAGATGGGTTAGATGGCATCTTCAACTTTACTGCGGCCAAAACCTATGTGCAGTTAAATTTTCTTATCAGTTATTCCATTGCACAAACAACAGAACGGCCAACTTGGAACAAAGGCGATCTGTTTGGAACTGTAACGAAATAAAGAATGATTGAATAGAGAAGTGGGGGAGTGCAGGAGTGATTTGAGTTTTATTCGGTAAGCTGCTGATGTTGGCGTCCCCGCCAACATCGGGAAGGAACACGATCACTCATTATAATATGTGTCAACCAGGAATAATGCATAACCTGCAATTCGTAAAACGAAGCAGAGGACCAGAGATATTTTTCAGGTAGTTCAGCCAGTGCCCATTTTGGCTGACAAGGGTTGTGATGAATATAGTCCAGTTTTTGCAGGAAGAAATTCCGGGTAAAACATTCTTTGATCATTGGATTTCTTTCCCAGAATTGAAATGTTCTGTCTGCGTCATTTACTTTATATAAATTCAGTTCATTTTCCTGCTGCTTAAGTGACTTCTTGAATGCATGACCTGTGAAACTGAACAATGCACCTTGTACATCTTCCCGTTTGTAACCATCCGCTATTTTCCAAAGCATGTGAATGTGATTGGGCATAATGACAAAAGCATTTATGATGCATCGCTTATTTTCAACCAGCCACTTCATGGAATCAAGAACAATGAGTTTGTATTCATCTTTTGCAAGTAATGGTTTCCATTCAAGGATGGTTGCAGTTAAGAATTCCGGGTGATAGGTTTGAAGCATACTCAAAACTAAACACGGGAAGTAAGAAATACAAGTGGGGGTTTACGTTCATTGTTGGCGGGGACGCCAACAACAGCAAAATTTTCTCATCAGTTATTCCATTGCACAAACAACCGAACGGCCAACATGGAACAAAGACGATCTGTTTGGAACGGTATCGAAATAAATAAAGATTGAATAGAGAAGTGGGGGAGTGCAGCAGACGATTTGAGTTTTATTCGGTAAGTGAAAATAGCACGCCGTCGTTTGGTGTCCCGATAGCTATCGGGATCAGCAACGACATTGATAGTTGGGGCTGCTTTAGTTCTATGCTGTTGATCATAAGACGCAAGAGCGGCCTGTTTTTTCGGGTTGCTACCAAAAAAAGGGCAAAAAAAACCTTTTGTTTTGGGCCGTTTTATTTTGCTGTACGATTAGAGATATGCCATCCACTAAATGGTTTTACAGTAGCACAATTTGGTCCATTGTCTTTACCAGTACCAGGAACCCTTGCTTCTAAAATCTTATTATTATTAGTTGAAAGTTCTTTGATTGTATTCAAACTGATTTCGGTTAAAGGAATTTTCAATCTTCGACTCCAGCCTGAGTCTTTTTGACCCGCATATGTCCCAATGTCTATGTAAATAAAACGCCGAGCAGGAGGGCCTTGAACAAATTCACCAAGAAAGTTTGGCAGCCCATCATTAGTAAGCTTGACAGTAATTGCGAATTCAAACTCTAAATTTTTATCACCGGATCTTTGTATTTGAATTGTCTGGTATTTATTTCCACTTCCTTTTTGCAATCCGAAGTCAACGCCACCTGGTGGGTTTTCTAAAACAATTTTTAGAGTTAATTCCTGATTCATAAATTTTTAGACTTCAACAATTATAATGTTCGAATAAATGGCCCATAACGTCGAGGGCTTGGCGATGTGGCGATATTCCGTGTTACGTTAGCCCGATATATCGCTGAGTAAAGATATGAAGATGAAAATATATTCGTTAAGCCGCCACATAGCTAAACAGTTCATGTTAGGTGCAGTAAGTCACAAATGTCGTAATTATAAAATTAGGGAACCTGGCGCAAGAATGAGGCGTTGCTTTGTGCCGGGCTTCTTGTGCCTTGATCTCAACAGCTTTCATATAATTATCATCGATAACTTTTGTTTTTCTCTTTTCTCAGGCACAAGAAGCCAACGCTCATTTCCTTCGGCTCATTCTTGCGCCATTATGTGGGAGCTATTTTTTGTCTCTTGGAATTACTTTGTACTTCATATCTCTCGTGTCAAAAGCAGCGTAAGTTCCTTCTAAAATATCTACTACTGCCTTATTAATATCGTGATCTTCCAAAGCTCCAGAATAAAGAATAACCTTATTATTATTATGCTTTTCAATTTTTACATGAACAATTTGGTCTGCATCACAAACAACAGCTAAGTTTGGATTATGTGTTACTATTATTACTTGGCGTTTTTCTTTTGCATTTTTAATAAACTGTGCAAGTAAATTATAAACACTTTGATTATCTAAGTTTTCTTCGGGCTGATCTATAATCAAAGGGATATCATTTTTGTCAAGGGCTAGGTAAAAAATCAAAAGTAATGCACCTCTTTCACCTGGAGAAAGGCCTTCGATATTTTTATCATTTAGCTTAAGTTTATACGTAGGTTCTAAATAGTCAAGACCAAATAAGAAGTCATAAAGTTCTTCTACTGAATACCCACTCTTCAATTGTTTATCTACTTCTCTTTTTTCATTTTTAAAATTTGGTCTTTTGTCATTTCCTAAATGATCTGTGATGGAATCAAGAAATGAAATTATATCTTCTTCAGTTTCCCATTTGCTGTTAAATATGATGTCAATTAATTTTCTTCTACCATCGTCAGCACCATAAAAACTGCCTTTTAAGCCTGCGTTTATTTGAGCAAGGAACTTTTCTTCAAACCCAACTAATTTATTTTCGACATCTAGTTTAATTTCATACTCTTTTAAAATGTCGCCATTCTTTGCAAAAAAATCAGTTATAGGTTGATAAAATTTTCTAAATGAATTTAGGATTTCAATTTTTTTATTAAATAGTTTCTTCAATACTGTCTTTCTTAAAACTAATGCCTCTGAGAGATCAGCACTAAGCTTCGTATCTATATAGTTAAGTTCTCCTTCAAAGTATTTTAAAGAGCCAAATTGTTTTGGATTACCTACGATATCGATTTCTGATTTTGACCAATTCTGTAAGTCGTTCAAATACTTTTGATGTAACCTAGAAGGTTCATCAAGGGTGTTTTGTAGTTGGATCAAATTTTTCTTCAACTCGTTGGCTTGAGCAGGTAGACTTTGGCTTGCTTCAGGATTAAGTAGCAATGCAATATCTTCAAGTTCCTTTGAAACCTTTGATATTTCTGCATTAATTGAAACTCTGTTTAATGTCAGTTTAGCTACATCCTCAAAATCTATTTTATGGGCTAATAGTGTTGGAGAGATTTCATTTCTTAGTTTGGTATAATCACTTTCAAATAATGAAAGTGAACTGATAATCTTTTCAAGACCTACTTTGGAAAGTAATTTTGTGCTTTGGGTTTGTGTATTTGTGCTAATTAATGTTTCAAGATCAGCAAGACGGCTTTTCTTTTCTGCAATGTCAGCAGAAACCACTTTGTTTTTCTCAGTAATTGTTGGATCACTAGGAGGGTCAATAACTAACGGTTTAGCTTGACGATGAGCTTCTAAATCCGTTTTCTTTTTTTCTAGATTACTTTTAATTTGTTCCTTATAGGTTTCCGAATCTTTTTTTTCTAACTCGACTACAATCTTATTTAATTCTTTTAAATCTGCAGAAATATTTTGTATTTCATTTTGAATTGAATCCGAAGTAAATCTTTCTAGTTCTAATAAACTTAACTTTCCTAGTTTTTCAGGTTCGGGTATGTAGTTAAAAATAACATTTCGTAGTTCATCTAAAAAATTTAAGTGATTTTCATTACATAAGGTTTCTAAATAACCTTGAGGTAAATATTTTACTTTTTCAATCGATTGTGCATGCGGTATTTCATTTAATAATTTGGTTTCATTCAACAAATTACTTTCCCAATGTAGAGTTGCACTAAAGCTTTCAGAGCGGTTTGGTTTGGGGGCTTTGAACTTTTTGAAATTAAGAAAGGAGAAATCTTTAAAGTTTGGTGTATCACCTAGTAAACCAATTGTGTCCGTAAGTGCGCTTTTGCCATTTCCTTTATTTCCTATAATTGCGACTAATCCAGGATTAACCTCTAGTTCAAGTTTTTCGAACCACAATTCATTTAGAACAGGCGAAGCTAATTTTTCGAAAGCTAATTTTTTGATATATCGTTGAGGATGCTCTTTTACTCTTTTGATAAGAGGGGGTAGGTCTCCAATATAAATTCTTGTATCTTCTTTTGATACTTGCTTTAATCCTTCGAATGTTGGGTTAGCTTTAAGCCAAGTAAAACAATTACCTAATCTTCTTTCTGGTTTTTCAGCAGAACTGAACTTGTGAGCATCACTACAATCTAGCAATCTATTATTTACTTTTTGCTCAGTTAGTTTATCCTTTTGATGTTGATAAGTGTCTGATTTTTCCAAAGCAGTAAAAACAAAGTCTGCTTTATTTATTACTGTTCTCTTTACTCCTGGAGAAGCATCCCAACGCATTGTTTCCCATTCCGATTTCCCTATTGCAGTTAGATATTTATTTTTGAAAGTTCCTGCTTTTAATTTTTCAAAAATCACTTCATAGTTGAAAGCCAAACTATTAAATCCAGTTTTGATATCAGTATCATTTATTGTTTTAGTTGAACTTTCCTTTATTCTTTTTCCTAATTCCGCCAAAGTTTGTGGGGTAACAACCTCATTAAAATCTTCTTCTCCACTTTCAGCATCAATTTTTAATTTATGTTGAATAGCCTTTAAAAAATTCGCATCGATTATATCTGGACTTAACTCATCAGAAAAAATTACATGGAAATTCACTTTTTTCCATGGGTCTTCTGCACCTAGTGAGGCAAATTTGTCTAGTCGTAGTTCAATTACGGGTAAAATAAGGTCAATATTTTTCAATCTCCCTTTTGCTCTATATTCTAAAACCTTACGATAACCATCGATAAAAATATAATCATTTATACCAATTACTTTAAAATCTGGAGAGAGTGTTTCTAAATCTGCTATAAACTTTTCCCATATATCGTCTTGGTTACCTCCATAATCTTGAACTATTGAGCAAGGAGTATGGATATGCAAGTCCCATTTACACCATTCGGAACCTTTCGGAAATTTCTTTTTCATATAAAGTATGAGTAGAGTTAAATTCTAAATTAAATGTAATTATTCTTAGAGTGTGTAATTTTTTCCTTTAGGGATTAGCAGGCCGCACTTTGAGTTGCACCTAACACTTAAATATACGACATCGTAAACTGAAAATTTCCAAAAAAGTGGGCTGAGTTAATCTTTGCAATTCACGCTATTCAGCGTTGTTATGGCAACACAAGCCTTAGGCTTACTTCCCCTGCATCTTATAAATCACCACAAAGGCAATTACAATCAGCACCAAAATAATAAAGGTGCTTAAGATAATAAGTGATTGGTTGGGGAGTTCACGGCGTTTGCGTTTGCGGCGCTGTTTTACCAATTGATTGGCGAGTTGTTTATTAAGAGAGGCAACCGCTTTATTAATTTCTTCTTTATTTTTCAGCTGACTTAATCCTTCTTCCGCATCGGCCAGCATTTCAGAAGTGGCAATCCGTTCTTCCACCGATTGGCGTTCTTCAGGCGTAAGTTTTCCTTCCAGGTAATTGAGCATTTCCTGTTCACTGATATCAGCTTCATTCTTTAATATGTCAAGAAGCTTATCTCTCATGATTGATTTGTTTCAGCAAAAGCGTTCGTAAGTTACGCTTTCCGTTTTGAATATAACTCTTCACCTGCATCAGGGTAAAACCGGTTTGTTCGGTTATTTCAATATAGCTTTTCTTTTGCAGGTAAAACAATTCGATGCATAAGCGTTGTTCGGGAATCAGTTCGTGCAGGGAGTTGCCCAGCCTGTCGAGCAGTTCATCTTTTTCCAGCAGTTCGGCATGCCTGTCTTCTTCGGCGGGTGTAGCCATCATGCGTTCGGTAATTTCTTTCGGTACCTTTCCTTTATCCCGCAGTTTCATGAGGCAGTGATTCTTGGCCACCATGTAGATCCAGCTTTTAAAATAATCCACTTTGTACTTGCCCAGTTCCTTAATACTTTTTTCAAACACCTGCTGCACGGCATCTTTGGCTTCTTCCTCATTCTTTAAATACTTCATACAAACACCAAAAAGCAGCATGGTATAACGTTGCAGGAGGATGCCCAGCCATTTACTGTCGCCATCTTTATAGTAGTGGTTAAGCAGTTCGTTGTCGGGTATGGTGGAGTGGGGCGACTGCACAAATTGTGTTTACACAGACAATTTAGTTAATTTACACTATAGATGCACCGGGAATTGAAATTCCATACGCTGTACTTCGTAGCTCAGGGGAAGAGGAAAGTTGTAAATTCGCCTGATCTGCTGAATGCAGCAGTATCTATTCACAAAAAGTAAAACCTGCATGAATACCGCCCTTTGTTTAGTACCTGTATGTGCCGTACGTAAGGAACCCCGTCATGAAGCGGAACTAACTTCTCAAGTATTATTTGGCGAAGCTGTTGAGTTGATTGCCCAGCATGATGAGTGGGTGGAAATAATGTGTGTGTATGACGGATACACGGGTTACTGTATGCGTAGCCAGCTGGTTGAAATCAGCAAGGAAATTGCTTCGCAGGATCAGTTACCGTTAGTGAATACCTGGAGTGGTGTAATGATGGTGAATGATTTGCCCATGCATGTACCGTTTGGAAGTGCAGTACCTGCTTTGCAAAATGGCGAAGCTCAATGGGGCGATTATAAAATCCGCAGCAGCAGCAAACTGGTAATGGAAGGTGCCTATGTGTTTGAAGAAAATAATATCCGCCAGGTGGCATTTACATTTTTAAATACTGCTTATCTCTGGGGCGGACGTTCTGTGTTTGGTATAGACTGCAGCGGTTTTATTCAGTTGCTGATGCGATTCTTTGGAAAACATTTGCCGAGAGATGCTTCGAATCAGTCAATGGTGGGAGAGGATCTTGGATTTTTACAGGAAGCCCGTTGTGGTGATCTTGCTTTTTTTGATAATGAAGAAGGAAAGATTGTTCATGTTGGGTTGTTACTGAACGATCATGAAATTATGCATGCGGCAGGAAAGGTGAAAATAGACAGTATAGATGGGGAAGGAATCATCAGCCGTGAAACCGGGTTGAGGACGCATCGGTTGAGAGTGTTGAAACGGGTGTAAGAATAACCGCTAAGGCACGAAGGCGCAAAGGAAGAAAAGAAGAAGGTTGTTATTTTAATACTGGTTACACAAAGACCACGGAGGATTTCATCAAATACACAAAAAACAGAGAAACATATTCAAATTGATAGCTGCATTTTTTCTTTGTTTGCTTTGTGAAACGGTTTTTTTGCCGGTAAGACGGAAAGGAAAGAAGAAGGATATTTTTTAGTACTGGTTACACAAAGACCACGGAGGATTTCACCAAGTACACAAAGAGCAGAGAAACATATTCAAATTGATAGCTGCATTTTTTCTTTGTTCGCTTTGTGAAACGGTTTTTTGCCGGTAAGACGGAAAGGTAAGAAAAGAAGAAGGATATTTTTTAGTACTGGTTACACAAAGACCACGGAGGATTTCATCAAATACACAAAAAAAAGAGAAACATATTCAAATTGATAGCTGCATTTTTTCTTTGTTTGCTTTGTGAAACGGGTTTTTTGCCGGTAAGACGGGAAGGGAAGAAAAGAAGAAGGTTGTTATTTATTTGATTCTGTTTTTTATCCGTTTTCATCAGCATCAATCAGTGTTATCCGTGTTTCTATATACTTATATCAATCCTTTCACCCATCCCACCAATGCTTTTTCCCAGCCAATCATTTTAAAGGCTGTATAAAATAAAAAGATGGCGAATATTTTCCGTACAGTTTCCTGCGGTAAACTCAAACTCCATTTACTGCCGAAATAACTGCCGGCAATAAAACCGAGTGCCAGGAATGCCACCACTTTCAAATCTACATGTCCTGCTTTATAATAATTCATCACAGCAAGAATACCTGCCGGCAAAAGTAACAGGCCCAATGAAGTTCCCTGTGCCGTATGCTGACTGACGCCGAGAAAAAACACCAGCGCAGGTACAATGATTAATCCACCACCCACACCAACCATTCCGCTTAACACACCTGCACACAAACCAATGATTAAAATAGTAACAATAAGTGTTGTATCCATTTTCTTTGTTTGCATCAACAAAAATTATTTATCGAATTTTTCTTTGTAAAAAGCAATCGCTTCTTCAATAATTGCATACGCTTCTTTTTTGCTCTGGAAATTATCAATCTCCACCACTTTGTTCTCTAATTTTTTATATTCTTCAAAGTAATGTTTCAGTTCATGAAAGAAGTGCTGGGGTAATTTTTCAATGTCAGTGATATGATTTACTGTAGGATCGTTCGCTGCTACGGCAATAATTTTATCATCTCTTTCACCCTGGTCAATCATCTGCATATTGCCAATTACAATTGCTTCCACCAGGCATAATGGCTGAATGGATTGTGAACAGATAACAAGAATATCCAATGGATCACCATCCTGCCCCAGGGTTTGCGGAATAAAACCATAGTTGACAGGATAGATAAAGGAAGAAAAGATAACACGATCCAGTTTGAGCAGGCCGGTATCTTTATCTATTTCATATTTACTGCGGCTGCCTTCGGGAATTTCAATTAGTGCGGTTACACGTTCGGGTACTTTTGGTCCATAATGTGCGCCATGCCAGGGGTGTAATACGGTAATCATTTTTTTCATGTTTTAAATGGCTGGTTTATGTTTCTGAGAGATTGTTTAAAAATGATTCTGTTAATTTCTTATGTGGCTGAAAGTGATCGGTGAAGACACCGGCCACGGGCCGCCGCTTTTTGTATTCTCACCAACAGCTTACATGGTGTATTAATATTTTATTTTTAAACAAGCTCTAAGGTAATGCGTATTTTTTGCTCAATGTAAATAAAAACGGTGATGAGAAGCTCATCACCGTAAAGGTATAATAAAGGGCAGAATTACTGTGAAGCTGTTTTATTGCTTTTTCAACTTGATTAAATTTGTTGCAGGGTTTTTAATAATAATGGGAGTTTGTTGTACAGGAGTTTGCTGCGGGGGTGCAGCAGTACCTGATGCCTTTTCTGTTTTTTCCCACATCTGAATATAATCTTCAGCACTTCTGAACAGGGGAGACAGATTCATTGGTGAGATGCCGATATTGCGGAGATCCTGCAGAAAGTCGGGCATCAATCCATAATGAGCCATACCATCTGTATTAAAATCCCAGTAACGGTTACCTGTTTTAAATCTTCTTAAAGGCTGGTTGTTTCCGTATTTCGATTTCCATGAACGCATTACAGGAACGATTGTATTGTGCATGGTCATGATATATTCTTTATCAAATGCAAACCAACCTTCATATCCGGGCAATGCAGTTACTTCTGCATTATTTTTTGCACAAAACATTGCTGCCCGTTCAAAATAGTCTGCATTTTTAATAAGAGGGTTATCGAGTGTGAGTATTGTAAGGCCATCATAAAAATTTTTGATGCGGCCTATATGAAGTACTTCACGGCTGAGTGGTGTATTCTGCCTGCCAACACCTGCTTCGAAAGCTGCTAATACTTTCCATACATCTTCTTCAAGATATGTAACAACAATCTCATCAAGAATACTCAACAGGCCACCTTTCATTTCTAGGTTTTCATACCATTCGGGATGATAGCTCAGCATCGGCACATCATACTTTACACCATTGGCCTGAGCAAGCCGTTGTTCTCTTCTTTGGTTAATTCTTAAACTCAGGAGTTTTTCATCTTTAAGGGCGTAGGCGGCATTCGGTCCAAACCTGGGGCCAATGAAATCTGTCATTCCCCTGTCGGTAGCAAGTGCTATGCCTTTATAATTCATTTTATCTACGCTGTACAAATACATCTGTGCAAATGTTTTGGTACTGCCTGCACAATCATTGTTA
>JANOIQ010000114.1:0-3067 GCA_031407835.1 Chitinophagaceae bacterium | reverse complement strand
TGCGTTGCTTGGTTTCCTCGGGCCTTTCTTTTTCATCTTCGTAGGATTTATGTACCTCAGAAGGAGATTGCAGGGCAAGAGAGTTTGGCTGGGACAACCGGCTAAGAAAAAAGCCTGATAAGCAAAGACGACGAAAATATTAGACAAAGTTGATTATGACTGAAAGGCCCTCTCCAGAAACGGAGAGGGTTTTCTTTTAGATAATTGTTTAAAATGCTAAATGGAAACCTTTATTTAAAAGAAACTGTTTCTTATACCTGACGACGATCATGCAAACAAATTATAATATATAAACAGTTACACTCACCTTCCCTCCTGTAAGCAACCTTAAATACCCAATGCTTAACCAAAAAAATATCTGTTTTAATTGTTCGGATTGCAGTCCTCCTTATTTCCATACTACTTACGCAACGTTTTACTTTATAAAATTGTCTTATTAAAAAACTATTATGAGATACCAAATAAAACTATTACTCCTTCTTTTCATACTGCCCCTTTTTTCTTCAAAATGCAAAAAAGAAAGAACAAGGAAACCTGGTGAGATTGTATATTTGAGAGAAGCATCTCTTTCGGAAATAAAAAATGAAATAACTGGTAACTGGAAAATACACTACAGTTACGGAGGCTTAACAGGAAATATTAAATCACCAATGACGAACTCTTTTTTTAAGATAAAGCCAAATGATAGCGTATTTCTAACCTTAAATGGAGCATTAATCGCTGAAGATAAGGCTGTCTTTATTAAATCGTCAACAACCTTTGGTTACACAGCAACAAGAATAGAATTTAGCTCATTTGGCGGCTCACCTTTTGCCTGGATAGTTGACCATAAACTTTCAGATACTTTGATATTGGTTGATGATCATGTAAATTCAAATGCTTACTCTCTTACACGAATTCCTTAATAATGTATTGATGATTTAGGGTTGCTTACAATTTCCAAACTCCAAATCAACAATTATGAAAAAAATATTAGCTATTCAGCTATTAACATTAGTGTTTACAACAGTACTCTTTGCACAAAAGAAATATTCATTTTCTGAACAGATAATAAACAACGGGTATACCACATTTGGGAAAGTAAAAGAAAATAAATTTCTTAAGAGTAATGAAAATGAGAAAACCTTTATTTTACAAGAAATAACAAGTAATGATAAATTCATCTCTTTCAAAAAGATATCAGCTCAAACATCTGGTAATTTTTTTCAAGAAAAATTTCAATTACTACGAAATGGTATAGAAATTAGAGGGGCAGAATATATACTTACTTATTACAATAATGAAATTGATTTTATACATGGTTTTTATGGCTCATTTTTAGAAGAATCAGCACAACCAAATCTTTCAAAAAAAGAATGTATAAGCGTTGCAATAAATTATCTCTATTCTCAGTATAATTCATCAAAGGAAAATGTACCAGTTGAGGGTTTTGCCAAAGAAAGTACCCTTACATATTATTTTAACGAAAAAGTTAAAAAGTATCAGCTAGCCTATAGTGTTGAAATTCAAGCAAAAAATAAAATACATTCTGAATTAGTATTTGTAAGTGCCAATACTGGTGAATTACTTGGAGCAGAAAACAAAATTTGCTCACTTAATTTTACAGGTTCTGCACAAACGTTTTATAATGGCAATAGGAGTATAGTTACTGACGCAAATTCTGCGGCTGGCCCATTCAGAATGCAAGAATTACGAAACAATGTTTTAATTAGGACTAGAAATAATAATAATCAATATTTAGAAGTATCAGGCTCAAGCGAAATCTGGGATAACGATAATAACTGGACTATGGCCGAGCATGATATTAATAGAGCAGCGTTTGATGCCCATTGGGGGGCTGAAACCGTTTATGATTATTGGCTAAATGTACATAACAGGAATAGTATAAATGGTAATGGCCTCGCTCTGGAAAGTTTTATTAATGTTGACGTTGGGGGTAATGGTTTTAATGCATTCTGGTGGTCAAATCGTATATACTATGGAAATGGAATTGGAGGAAATAACCCACTAACTTCACTTGATATTTGTGCACATGAATTTGGGCATGGTATAGATCAATATACAGGTGATTTTAAATATGAAAAAGAATCAGGAGCGCTTGATGAAGGTTTTGCAGATATTTGGGGAGCATGCGTTGAAGCATGGGCCACCCCTAATAAACAAAGATGGCTTATGGGCGAAGATGTGTCAGGTGGCCCTATTAGAAATATGGCGAATCCAAATGCTTTTGGCCAACCTGATACTTATTTAGGAACTAATTGGGTAAGTACAATTAATTGTACTCCTACTGGAGGACTCGGGGGAAATGATTATTGTGGTGTGCATACCAATAGTGGTGTACTTAATTTTTGGTTTTATTTATTGAGTGATGGTGGGAATGGAACTAATGATATTATTAATTCATACAGTGTTACTGGTATTGGGATTAATGATGCAGCTAGAATTGCGTACAAGACAAAGTTGCTTATTAATACCTCGTTGGCTGATTACCCTTTGACAAGAGAAATAAGTATCCAGGCTGTAAGAGAAATATTCGGAGCAGGTTCTTGCCAAGAAATTGCAGTAACAAATGCATGGTTTGCAGTAGGTGTAGGGGCTGCCTATGTAAATTCAACATTAACAATCAATGGGCCCACACTTGTATGTAACACGGCGGATTATTCAATACCAAATTTACCTGCAGGATCTACAGTAATTTGGTCTATTCCTTCCGGTGCAGGTAGTGTTTTACAATTAGCCCAAAACACACCAACCACAAATCAACTACGCATCACAAATATGCGGTGGTATGGTGTAAGTACAACATTAACTGCCACCATTACACTCTCATGTAGCAGTACTCCTTTTACGGTTACAAGAATAATCGGAAACGATAATGATAACTCCAGTACACAATACGGAAGCTACAATCAGGAAGCATGTACATTTTATAATGTATATCACTCCGGCCTAAGTGGCACATTAAATGGAAGTGCAATATTCTTACATCAGGGTTGTATGACCACTGTAAGCCTCAGTAATATGAATGGAAGAACGGTTGCTTTAGGTGGTGGCGGGCAGCCCCTAT
>JANOIQ010000112.1:0-2823 GCA_031407835.1 Chitinophagaceae bacterium | reverse complement strand
CATTTCACTCACCGTTGGTATTTTTCTCGGTGCAGTTGCCGGTTACTTTCGTGGCTGGGTAGACGAAGCCATTCTCTGGCTGATTAATGTAGTGTGGAGTATCCCAACTTTGTTATTAGTCTTTGCCATTACGCTTGCATTGGGCAAAGGTTTCTGGCAGGTATTCCTTGCTGTTGGTTTAACGCTGTGGGTGAATGTGGCCAGGCTTATTCGTGGACAGGTGCTCAGCCTGCGTGAACTCAATTATATTGAAGCAACCAAAGCCATGGGCTTCTCTCATGCAAGAACCATCTTCAAACATATTTTACCAAATGTAATGGGGCCGGTGATAGTGATTGCCGCCAGCAATTTTGCCAGTGCCATTGTAATTGAAGCCGGATTGAGTTTTCTTGGAGTGGGGGTACAGCCACCGCAACCAAGCTGGGGCTTAATGATCAAGGAAAACTACAACTTCATCATCACCAATAACCCCATGCTGGCCATTGCACCGGGTATTGCCATTATGCTGCTGGTACTGGCTTTCAACTTACTGGGCAATGGTTTGAGAGATGTACTTGACGTAAGATCTTAACCTGTTTTTTCCAACATCAACCGTTTGCATGTAGTATTCAATAACAGCATGTGTTATCTTCATCATGATTGCTGCTGCCATGTGCAGTGTTTCATTTCCAACCAGATAAACAAATAAAACTGCACATGTCTTTTACCAAGCCCCACTTAAGTTTTTGGCAGATTATTAATATGAATGTTGGTTTCTTTGGCATTCAGTACAGTTTTGGTTTGCAGCAAAGTGCCGTAAATCCTATTTATGATATGCTGGGTGCAAGTCCTGATGAAATACCCTTTTTAAATTTAGCAGGTCCAATGACTGGTTTACTCGTTCAACCCATCATTGGCGCATTGAGTGATAAAACATGGCACCCAAAATTCGGCCGGAGAAAGCCTTACTTTTTTGTGGGGGCCATCCTATGCAGTATTGCTTTGTTCTTTTATCCATTCAGCAGTTCTTTATGGATGGCTGCAGGATTATTATGGATTTTAGATGCAGGTAATAATACAGCGATGGAGCCTTACCGTGCATTCATTGCTGATAAATTAGATGCGTCACAACAGCCAACCGGTTTTCAATCACAAAGTTTTTTTACAGGGCTTGGTCAAACATTGGCTAACGTTTCGCTGTTTATTTTCCCCTTAATTTTTATCGGCAAAACAGGAAAATTACCCACCTGGGTATTTGCATCTTTTTTTCTTGGTGCCATTTGTTCCATCGGTTCTATCTGGTGGAGTATACGTACAACTCCTGAAATTCCACCAACAGATGAAGAGTTAAAAAAAATGAAATCTGAACCTCTAAATCTGTTTTCTCCCTTCATTGAAATTGCAGATGCCATTAAAGACATGCCAAAAGTAATGTGGCAACTGGCATTGGTTTATTTATTTCAGTGGTATGCACTGTTTTGTTACTGGCAAAATTCTTCCAAGAGTATTGCACAGTCCGTTTGGAAAACATCTCCAACAGATAATCCTGATCTGTATGAAAAAGCAGTGAGCTGGACAGGGCTCGTGAATGGCTGGTATAACGTCGTTACTTTTTTATGCGCCTTCGGATTGGTATGGTTTGCAAAACGATACTCACCCAAACTGGTACATGTTAGTTGTTTATTATTGGCAGCTATTGGATTTCTCTTGTTTCCCCATATTGAAAATAAATATTTATTATTCCCTGCCATTACGGGTTTTGGTATTGGCTGGGCAAGTATGATGGGTATTCCTTATTTAATGGTAGTAAGTAATATTCCCAAAGAACGATATGGTGTGTACATGGGTATTATTAATATGATGATTGTGATACCGATGATCATTCAGAATCTTTCCTTCGGTTATATTTTAAAACATTTTTTACATAACGATCCGGGCAAAGCCATCACATTCGCAGGTGTTTTTTTATTGATTGCCGCAGCAGCTACCATGCTCATTAAAAGCAAAAAACCTGCAGAGGATGTTGTGATGATGGGAGGCGGCGGGCATTAAATGAATATGTATATGAAATCAATAAAACAATATTTGCTGTGGTTTTTTTTAATCGTTTTGATTACGCTTTCCTGAAATCAAAAGTATAAACCCATAACCACGGCAGGCCATTATTTATGTTTTATAAAATTGAACAGTACAAAAAATGAAGAAGATACTTTGCATCGGTGAAGCATTGATAGATATGATCTGCACAGATAAAGGAAAGCCTTTGTCGGAAGGTGAACATTTTCTGAAAAAACCGGGCGGCGCCCCGACAAATGTTGCAGCTGCCATTGCTGCATTGGGTGGCGATGTGGAGCTATCAGCCAAAGTTGGTGTTGATCCGTTTGGCAATCATCTTGTGGATGCAATGAAAGGCTTTGGTGTTGGCATTAAACACATGCTGCAGGATGAACAATACTTTACCACGTTTGCATTTGTTTCCTTAATGGAAAATGGCGAACGGGATTTTTATTTCAATCGTGGTGCAGATGGGCAATTGAACAAAGAAGAAATTGAAGCCATAGACCTGGGCGAATTTTCTATTGTGCATTTTGGCTCAGCAACTGCTTTTCTTCCAGGCCCTTTACAGGAAGCCTATACAACCTTATTAAAAAAGCGTTAGATAAAAACCTGTTCATCAGTTTTGACCCCAACTACCGTCAGCTGTTATTTCAGCACCAGAAAGAATCCTTCATCAATCAATCATGGAGTTTTTTAAATCATTGCAATTTTTTTAAAGTGAGTGATGAAGAAGCAATGATGCTGACTGATACTAATAATTATACAGACGCAGCAAACGTGTTTCTG
>JANOIQ010000249.1:0-27023 GCA_031407835.1 Chitinophagaceae bacterium | reverse complement strand
CACATCAATTATTTCACAACTGATGCTCTGGGCTTCCAGTATATTCACCGCATCATTAATAATACGTAGTGTAGAGCCGTAAGAAACAATAGTAATATCATTGCCTTCTTTTATTATTTCCGGCACCCCTAATGGTACAGTAAATGTTGACAGATTAGAAGGGAGTTTTTCTTTCAGACGATAGCCATTTAAACATTCAATTACCAAACCGGGCTCACTGCTTTGCAATAATGTATTGTACATACCGGCAGCCTGCACCATATTGCGGGGTACACATACATACATTCCACGAAGACTGTTAATGATCATACCCATGGGTGAACCACTGTGCCAGATGCCTTCTAACCGATGGCCTCTTGAACGCACAATAACCGGTGCACTTTGCCTGCCTGCTGTTCTAAAATGCAAAGTAGCCAGGTCATCGGTTAACGTTTGTAACCCATATATGAGGTAATCGAGATATTGAATTTCTGCTATGGGCCTTAAGCCTCGCATGGCCAAACCAATACCCTGCCCCATGATGGTTAATTCACGGATGCCTGTATCAAAAATTCTTGTTTCACCATGTTTTACCTGTAACCCGGCAAAGCCCTGGTTAACATCTCCAATAAAACCAAGGTCTTCACCAAATGCAATTACTTTGGGATTATTTGTAAACAGCTGATCAAAATAGCGGTTCAGAATTTCGTATCCATTCAGCATGGGCGCTTCTGCTGCAAACGTTGCTTTTACTTCTGCAACTTTCATTGTGCTTGCAGCACCTTCATGATACAAATGAGTGTTGAATAAAGATTTACTTTCTTTTATCAGCTCATTATAATATTTTTTAGCTTCAATATTATTACTGTCGGATGTTAATGAGATGGCTTTGTACAGCATACTCATGATATCCCTGCGGTTCGGCTCTCTGTTTGCTTCAAGCTCTTTGAGTAATTTCTGTACGGGAGCAGCATTAGAAGAACTGCTGATCAATGGCTTTATTAATGCAGATACTTTTGTCACCTGTTCATTAATTGGCTCGTAATATTCTGTCCATGCTGCATTACGTTCAATACTAACAGTTCGTTTTACATCTGATTCTATTACACTCAGTTCATCTTCATTCGCCAATGAATTTTCAATAATCCATTCCTTCATTTTTTTAATGCAATCCCATTCACGTTCCCATTGCAAACGATCGGCTGTTTTGTAACGTTCATGGCTGCCCGAAGTAGAATGACCCTGTGGCTGTGTTACTTCTTCCACATGAAACAAAGCAGGTGTATGTGTGGTGCGGATTTTTTCAATACCGGCTTCAAACACTTCGCACATACCTGCATAATCCCATGCCTTTACTTTATAAATTTCTATGCCGGTTGCACCATCATCAGTTATCTGAAATCCTTTCAATGCTTCCGAAACAGAACCTTTCGTTGTTTGATATTTTTTGGGAACAGAAATTCCAAAACCATCATCCCACACAAAAATAGCAAGCGGAATTTGCTGCACTGCTGCCGCATTTACGGTTTCCCAGAAATGACCTTCACTTGTGGAGGCATCGCCGATTGTTGCAAAGCAAACCTCATTACCATTATTTGACAGGGAAATAAAATCTTTCAGCACATGTGATTTTCGAAATAGCTTGGATGCCAACGCCAAACCAACCGACCTTGGCATCTGGGCAGCGGTAGGTGCCATGCCCGACATGAGATTTTTCCGGTTAACCAGGTCGAGGAATTCGCCATCTGCATTAACCGTTGCCGTTGCAAAATGCGAGTTCATTTGCCTGCCTGCACTATGAGGTTCGTGACTAATATCCGGGTCAGCATAAAGCTGCGCAAAAAATTCTTTAATTGTAGCAGATCCTGTTGCAAATGCAAAGGTTTGATCACGGTAGTAGCCACTGTAGAAATCGCCGGGTTTAAAGAATTTAGCCATTGCCAGTTGCGGCACTTCTTTCCCATCACCAAAAATCCCAAACTTAGCCTTGCCCGTTAAAACCTCCTTTCGCCCCATTAAGCTGGCTTCCCGGCTGAGGCATGCAAAGCGGTAATCGTGCAAAACTTCCTGTTTGAAGTGATCAAACGAAAGTTGCTGCAATTCTAAGCTGTCTTTGGCTGATAATTCCATGTGGCAAAAATAAATGATTTCACTTCTACGTTAACACTCGTAAGGGGCTTTGGTGAAAACAACCGTGAAGCTGTGAACAAATATTCAGCTTTCATAACTTTCCGGTCAATAACCACCGCCACTATTTGAGGCTAATGTAGTTATAAACTGGTAAAAATTTGTGAAAGGCAACCTTTCCGGGTTATGAACTGTCTGTACTTATGCTTACTTTTGGTAATCCGTAAAAAAGATAATATTATATGAAAAAACTAATTTTCTCTATTGTATTGAGCGGCCTGCTTACCCTTGCTGCTGTTGCTCAAACACATGATGGGCACGATCATACTAATCAAACCGTGACCCCAGCCAAAACTGAAACCATTAAATTATCTGAAATCAGTTTTGATTTTGGAAAGATCCCGCAGGGCAAACCTGTAACACACAACTTTACTGTTGAAAACATTGGAAAAGATACTTTAAGACTTGAAAATGTTCAGGCAAGCTGTGGTTGCACAACACCTGAATGGAGCAAAGAAGCAATTTTACCGGGTGGTAAAACAACCATTAAGGTTGGTTTCAACGCAGCTTCAGAAGGAGTATTTGAAAAGCCGGTTACCATTTATTACAATGGCGGACAGGTAAAACAATTTACCATTAAAGGGAATGTTTGGAAAACACCTGAGCAATCAGCACCGGGCAACCAGGCATTAAATATTTTTAAACAATCACAACAATAAACATCATTTTTATGAAGTCAGTATTTGCAGCATTCTTTGCACTTTTTTTAGTTACTGCAGCAATTGGTCAGTCAAAAAAACCATCAGATGTGGCTAAGTTCGGCAGTGAAACAGTTGATTTGGGAAAACCAAAAGTAGGCAACCCTGTAACTGCAACATTTACATTTACCAATACAAGTACAGAAGACCTGGTAATTGAAACCGTTACTCCGGGCTGTGGCTGTACCAAATCAGATTATACAAAAGAACCCATTAAACCGGGCAAAACAGGAACCATCACAGCTACTTATAACGCAGCTGCAGTTGGCAATTTTACAAAGAAAGTATATGTGAAATTTTTAGGAGTTGATCAGCAGCAGGAATTAACCATCATGGGTGTTGTTCAGCAATAAGCAATTTCTTATAAATAATTTTAAACCCCGGAATTTCTCCGGGGTTTTTGTTTGCTGTTCCCAGCCTCCCCTATCTTTGCTTTCATGTTAATGATCAGTAAACGTGGCGAACAGATGCCACCATCTCCCATCAGGAAATTAGTTCCTTACGCAGAAGCTGCAAAAAAAAGAGGAACGAAAGTGTATCATCTCAATATTGGTCAGCCCGATATTGAAACTCCGCCTGCCATTCTTGATGCAGTGCGCAATGCTGATATAAAAGTGCTTGAATACAGCCACAGTGCAGGCAATGAAAGCTATCGCCGAAAACTCACACAGTATTATAAAAAAGTTGGTATTGATATTAACTACGATCAGATACTGATTACAACTGGTGGAAGTGAAGCCATCATGTTTGGATTTCTTACCTGTCTTAATTCAGGCGATGAAGTGATTATTCCTGAGCCATTTTATGCCAACTATAATGGCTTCGCCTGTGCAGCGGGAGTAAATGTTGTACCCATTACTTCAACCATTGAAACTGGTTTTGCATTACCTCCCATTGAAGAATTTGAAAAAGTAATTACACCGAAGACAAAAGCAATCATCATCTGCAGCCCGAATAATCCAACCGGCTACCTGTACAGCAAAGAAGAAATGAATAAACTGAAAGATGTTTGTTTGAAACATGATCTTTACCTGTTTAGTGATGAAGCATACCGTGAATTTTGTTACGACGGTGATTATGTTAGTGCCATGCATATTGAAGGATTAGAACAGCACGTTGTGTTGATGGATACCATCAGTAAACGCTACAGTGCCTGTGGTGCAAGACTGGGTGCTTTTGTTACAAAGAATAAAGCAGTGTATGATGCAGCCATGAAATTTGCACAGGCAAGATTAAGTCCGCCCGGATTGGCACAAATTATGGCAGAAGCAGCTGTTGATTTACCGGATGAATATTTTGATTCACCCAAAGCTGAATATCTTTCCAGAAGAAATTTACTGGTGAAACGTTTAAACGAAATGCCTGGTGTATTTTGTCCTAACCCGGGTGGCGCTTTTTATGCAATGGCTAAATTACCCATTGATGATAGCGATACTTTCTGCCAGTGGTTATTAGAATCATTTTCGCATAACAATCAAACTGTAATGCTTGCACCTGCAACGGGATTTTACGGAACACCCGGTTTAGGAAAACATGAAGTACGTCTTGCCTATGTACTCAATTTAAATTCGATCAATAAAGCGATGGATTGTTTAGCGGAGGCCTTGAAAGTTTATCCCGGCAGAACAAACTGATCTATTCCCCATCTCTGAAAATAAGATGCCTGTACTTTTGATACAGAAATGCAATGATCAGTAAAATTGCTCCGATTGAAACATAAGAAATAATCTTTTCAATTGTAGAAAACCCGGCACTGTCAAACGCAACAAGTTTTAGCAATGTAATGCTGAATAACAGCATGGAAGCAACCCGGAAAATCCGGAACCTTTGCCACAAACCAACCAGGAATAATACAACTGCAGTAAATACCCACACAATTGTAATAGACGTTCCTTCAAATTTCAAAGGAACATACACAATGAAAAGTGCAAGACTGAGTACGAGATATGTATGCCAAATCAGTTTCTGATTCGTAAACACTATTTTTCCTGTAAAAGCAAACAGCAGGTGAAGTACACTCATTACAAGCGTTATAAAAGAAATATCATCCTCACTTCCTTTGTAAGAATAGAGATAAGCAGAAGAACTATATAAAAAAATACTGAGCAGAATTAATAATACAAGATCACCTGCATCGGGCTCCTGTTTTCTAAAGATCCTGAACGCCGTTACGGTAAACAGAAATTGAATAAAAAATAAACAGATAAATAACCATGCTGTTAACTGATAGGTTACATCATAACGGATAAACAACCACGACAATAAGATAACCCAGCTGAAAGCAAATGCAAGAATCTTGAGCAAATGCCAGTTGCGGCGGAAAGAGATCAGTAATATTCCACAGTTAATCAGGAAAATATAGGTGAACAGCATGAATACATTTCCCGAATTTCCTCCCACTAAAAATGGGATGCCATACGATCCAACCAATGCAAGTATGGCTATTTCCTGTCTGTTATATTTCAGCGAGATGAATACAGCGAGGAATGTAAGCAACATCATGAGTATAAATGCAACCGGTCTTGATAAAAAACCATAATATTCAAATGCACCATAGGTTGTGAAATAAAAAGCTGCCATCGCACCACTGAAAAGAATAGCGCTGAATGCTTCATATCTTTTTCGCAGAAGAACTGAAAAGAAAAATAATAATCCGGCTGCGGCGTATGCAAGTCCAATCCTTCCGGCAGCAGTGATGAGATTTTTATCAATCGCATACTTTACCCCGATAGCAATACCAATAATTAAAACGATGATGCCTGCAAATTGAATCAATCGAAGCCCTACAAGTTTTTCAAGGCCAAAGGAAGATGCTATGGCGTTCTGAGCAGAAGAATTTTCTTGCATCGCAGGTAATGCATTTGTCTGTAAAGGATTTTCAATTGCCCGAAGTTGTGAGAGTTGTTGCTGAATAGCGATTAATTCTTTTCTGCCCTGATCCTGTTGTAATTTCAACTGATCAATCCTTGCCTGTAATTCTGCTATTTGTTCGTTAATCTCCATCTTTATCCTGATGACTAAATGTAGTTGTTTTTTGTATTGAACTTTAAAACAACTTTTTTTGTGTCAACAGTTTGCAGCCAATAATCAACCGGCATCTTTTCAACTAAATCCTTCAACCCAGCCTTAAAAAGACACCGACACCTGTACCTGGTGTTCGGCTCCATCATCAATCAGTGTAATCATTTTATCTTCCTGATGAACTCCGTCAACTTCAACCTTCATTTCTTCTGCATTGTTATTATGTACAACCGTAATATGATAAAAGGTATTCCTGTACTGGTAATGCACTTTAAATGACTCCCATTCTTTTGGAACACAGGGAACAAATTTTAATTTGTTCTCCATCTGCTTCATACCGAGAAAAGATTCAGTAATAAGCCTGTACATCCAACCGGCAGAACCAGTATACCAGGTCCATCCCCCTCTCCCGGCATGCTGGGTACCTGCATAAACATCTGCTGCTATCACATAAGGTTCTACTCTGTAAGTTGCAACCGTTTCGGGTGTGAGACCGTGATTAACAGGGTTGATCATATTCAGTAATTCCCAAACACGTTTGTTGTCTTTCAATTTAGCAAATGCCATAATCAACCAGATAGCTGCATGCGTGTATTGCCCGCCGTTCTCTCTAATTCCGGGTACATAACCTTTAATATAACCCGGGTTCAAATCAGACTTATCAAATGCAGGCGATAATAATTTAATGATTCCTGCATCCTGCTGCACCAGGTTTTTATAGGCCGATTCCATTGCAGTGCTTACACGGTCATCTGCTCCTGCTCCTGATAAAACTGCCCAGCTTTGAGCAATAGAATCAATTTTACATTCATCATTCTCTGCAGATCCTAACAGTGTACCATTATCGAACCATGCACGTTTATACCATTGACCATCCCATGCATGCTTTTCTATATTTTCTTTTAACTGCTGTGCTTCCTTTTTACATGTATCAGCAAATGCAGCATCATTATGTAAAGATGCCGTTACTGCAAACTGATTTAGTATTTCATAAAGAAAGAAACCCATCCATACACTTTCACCTATACCATGCTGACCAACTTTATCAAAACCATCATTCCAATCGCCGGTGCCAATTAATGGCAATCCATGACTACCATATCTGAAGCCATGCTTAACAGCCCGCACGCAATGATCATAAATTGTAGAAAATGCAGTCGATTGAAGAGGCAGATCATAATACGATTCCTCATCTGTATTTAATAACTTTCCTTCCAGGAAATACACCTGCTCATCCAGCACACCTGTATCACCTGTATGTGAAACATAAAGCGATGTTACCAATGGCAACCACAAAAAATCATCTGAAATTTTTGTTCTTACACCACGACCAATTGGCGGGTGCCACCAATGCTGTACATCTCCTTCTTTAAATTGCCGGGATGCACAAAGTAAAATTTGATTGCGGGCCAGCTGAGGCGAGGTATACAAAAGTGAAACTACATCCTGCAACTGATCCCTGAAACCAAATGCACCACCTGATTGGTAAAATCCACTGCGTGCCCAAAGTCTTGATGAAAGTGTCTGGTAGGTAAGCCAGCCATTTGTAATAACATTGATTGCTGCATCCGGAGTTTCAACCTGTAGAGCACCCAGTGTATGTTTCCAGTATTTTTTTACTTTTTCAAACGATTCATAGGCTGCATTACTTCCCTGGAATTGCCTTGCAATAGTGCTTGCATGCATTGAATCTTTTCCCACTCCAAGTCTGAAAACAATTTCCTGTTCTTCACCAACTGCCATATCAAACGGAACCTGTATTGCTGCGCATGGATCTAATGCCAAACCAATCCTTCCTGAAAGTTTAACACGTGACATTGCATCAGGGTTTTTCAATGTTCCATTCCGTCCAATAAATTCTGCACGATCAGCCGTATATGTTTTCTTTAAATAATCAACATCAAAAAAAGCAACACGATTTGCAAATTCAGTACTGTATGGATTCTTTGCAAAGATTACTCCGCTGTCAGGATCAATCTCCGTATGAATATGCATAGCAGTTTTCATTCTGTTATCACCCAGCACCCATTCTGTATAACCCGTTGCAGAAAGCTTACGTTGTCTGCCCGATTCATTCCTGATTTTTAATACGGTGAATTTAACAGAGGCTTCAACATCTGTATACACTAACATCTCCGAATAAATTCCATCTTCCATATGTTCAAACACACTGTAACCAAATCCGTGTCTTGTAACATAAAGCGATTCACCTCCTGCAGGTAATAATGAGGTTGACCAGTAACGTCCTGTTTCTTCATCTCTCAAATAAAATACTTCACCTCCCCTGTCAGCAACAGGGTCATTATTCCAGGGAGTGAGCCTTAGCTCATGTGCATTTTCTGTCCAGGTATAAGAGCTCCCGCTTTCTGAAATAACCGTTCCAAAATCGGGGTTGGCTATTACATTCACCCATGGAGCAGGAGTTTTATTTTTTTTATCAATTACAATCACATATTCATTTCCGTCAGCAGAAAACCCTCCTGTTCCGTTATAAAACAGCAACCCATCCGGTTTAGCAATTTGTGTTAATACAGGTTTAAATGTTTGTTCGGGTATGATATGCGGTATAATAACTCTTGCAAGCAGTTTACGTTTCACATGATCAGCCAGTGTGCCTCCCTTATCTGACAAATTGATACGGGCAACTGTTTCAAATAAGATACGATCCTCGTTTGAAATTTGATCAGAAGCCCTTACAAAAATTCCACCCGGCCGGTCTTTTAATTCAAGAGGAATCAATGCTTCAATTTCATTTTGAAAAACCTGGCGGTAAATATTATGCTCTTCGTTCCAAATAACAAGATCAACTTTCAGGCCTTTTAAACGCCAGTATGCATGTGCCTGCACCAATTGCTTTACCAATTGCATATTCGCCTGTTTCTCAATTTTCAAAAGAACAATTGGCAAATCTCCTGAAATTGAATAACCCCATAAACCCGATTGTTGCCTGTGATTATTAATAAGGATTGCCGGATCGGCTCTCAGTGAAGCATTTGAAAATAATATGGAACTTGCAAGACGTCCATATAATTGAGCATCCGATTCTGTTGCATTGATTTGGCGCAACACTACCTGGCTATGTGTCCATGCTAATTCAAATACACGGTCTTTATGTGGTTTATTATCCTGGTATTTCTTAATAAGTGCCATGGAAAGCTCCCTTGACTCAGTAATGCCAGTGACAATATCAATGGTAATTTTTTCATCCGGTTCCAGTGTAATTTTATAACGGATCGCTGCAATTGGATCTAATACTGAACCCTGGGTTCCTGAAAGCGCCCCAAAATTTTTCATTGCCTGCGGATGATTGGAATTATTTCCACGACCAATAAATTTCATACGGTCAGTTTCATACGATATTTCTTCTGATTGTTTTCCTTCTAATGAAATCAGGTGAAACATCCAGGGCGATTTTTCTTCAATTGATCTTGGCCTGCGTGTACAGAGTATAGCATGTTGTTTTGGAAGTATCTCTGTTTGCACAAATAGATTACTGAATGTAGGCTGGGTTAAATCTGATGCAGCCGACGCAAGTACCAATTCAGCATAACTTGTAATCGCTATTGATTTTCGTTTGCTGCCACAGTTTGTTATAGTGAGCCTCCGCATTTCAATATCATCCTCGGGCGACACAACAATTTCAGTTCTTGCTTCTATTTCATTATTGGATGTATGAAAATCAACACGGCCCTGAGAAAATGCAGCTTCATATTTTTCTCCTTTCTGAAGAGTTGGCTGATGTGTATTTGACCAGTATTTCCCGGTTTTTAAATCCTGCAGATAACAAAAAGAGCCCCAGTTATCACAGGTTCCGTCTTCACGCCAGCGTGTAACAGCAATATCATTCCAGCGACTGTACCCGGCTCCCGAATTCGTTACCATTACATGGTATTTCCCATTCGATAAAAGCTGCACTTCAGGCAAAGGAGTATCAGGTGTATTGATGATTCTTGTTTCAGCACTGATTGCTGTATAATTAATATCTGCAATATCTGTAGTATGCGAATGATAGGTTGTTGCTTTTGGAATCCGTTCCTGTAACAATAACAGGATAGCCTTAAACTGAGGTTCGGCTTCGAATAATTTCTGCATTGGTTTGTTAAGAAGCAGATAAGCAAATGACAGCAGGCTCATTCCCTGGTGATGTGCCATGAAAGAATAAATGACTGCACTTGATTGTCCACGTTGCTGACGTGATGGCGTATAATCAATGGCCTCATACAAACCATACCTGCCCTCAAATCCTTTTTCTGAAAGCAGTTCTAAATTTTCACATCCTCTTTTTGGTGCAACCATTAATGCAAGAGCTGATGCATAGGGAGCAATTACAAAATCTTCATCAAGTCCCCTTTTCAAGCCCAAACCGGGAGCTCCAAATGAACGGTATTGATATTCAGAATTGGCATTGATCATATTGTAACCTGATTCTGAGATACCCCACGGCTTGCCTGTTTTCCTTCCATACTTAATTTGCCATTCAACGGCTGCTTTGCATGTTTGATCAAGCAGTGTGTTTTCATAAGTTGGCATTACTAAAAGCGGCATCAAATATTCAAACATAGAACCACTCCATGAAAGCAGAATAGGGCTTCCATCTACATTGGTTAATAAACGGCCCAATGCAAACCAACTCTTTTCGGGCAGTTTTCCCTGAGCAATTCCAAGATAGATACATAGCCTTGCTTCAGATGCCAGCAGATCGTAAAAGCCGGCATCAATATGATGATCCTGCACATTATAGCCAATGGTAAAGAGGTTATTGGTTTTATTAAAAAGAAAATCCCATTCTGCATTTGCAAATTCATCGCATTGAAGTGCAAGATTTTCAACAGCACTGATATAATCTTCTGCCTGTAAAATGGATTTTGCTAACGCAATTTCAAAAGAACTGAGCCATTCATGGTCGGAAGATATATTACTCCCGTTTTGATATGCTTTTATACTATCCTGCAATTCAAGAGCTGATTTCAGCAAATCATTCAATGTTGAATTTTCATTAATGGAAATAAGGCCTGAGAACTCAGCCGGAGCCTTTTGCAATAAAATCCAGGGAGTAAAAATTTCCAGTTCCTTCGTTACATTTTGTAACTGATTTTTCAATTGCTGATTCCACCAGGCAGTTTCACTTCCGGGTTGAACTGTAAGCTTTCCAATAACATCAGCATACTGTTCTGAAAATAATTTAAGATGAACGGCCACTTCGTTGAAAGTAAATAAATCACCACTGCAAACAGTATCTAATTCTTTCTTTATAGGCAACAGTAATTCTCTTTCTTTTTTGCTCAGTGTCTCTTTCAGAACGAGAAATGTATCCCTGAGTCCTTCAATTACATTTAATCCTGTAATTTTTTCTTTTGGTATAGAAAGAATACCCTGTTTTAATACCATGATATGGCCAATGAAGTTTCCGCTATCAACTGTAGAAATATATCTTGGCTGTAATGGACTTAATGTTTCTATGTTGTACCAGTTATAGAAATGTCCTTTATGACGTTCCATTTTGGAGAGCGTGCTAATGGCATTTATTGTACGTTCAATAAACCCTGAGATACCGATATATCCAAACTGATACGATGAAAAATTGGCAAGTAAAGAAAGTCCAATATTTGTAGGTGATGTGCGGTTTGCAATAATTGCCACCGGTTGTTCCTGAAAATTATCCGGGGGTAACCAATTCCCTTCCGGCACTACAAACTGTTCGAAAAAAGCCCATGATTTCCTTGCAAGCTTTCGAAGAAAAATATTTTGAGCATCAGAAAGTATGTCGGCCTGTTTAGCCAGTGGCTTACTTATCCACCAGGCAATAAACGGTGCAGCTAACCATAAGAGTAAAAATGGAATCGCAATTATCAATTTTAAGGGAGCGAAAATTGTTAAGTAAAAAAACATAACAACAGCAAGAAAAGGCTCAACCCACATGGTGCGGTACGATGCTATCAGCGCTGAGGGGTCAGTCATTTTTTCATTCACAAAGGGCTGCCACTCGAGTAATTTCTTTCTTGTAAAAAGCATTCTCCAAACTGTACGTGCAATTGCAAGTACATTTGAAAATGCTTCATAAGGAAGACAGATAAACGTAAACAGCGTTTTTGTTGAAACGTCAATGAGCCGTTTAATTGAACTCTTGATATGGCTCAGCAAAACAACATCCTTGGCTTTGTTGAATGCATCCCAGAAAGAAGTGATAAAAATGGGAATAACGATCATCCCTGTTACAATCACCGTCCAGAAAAAAGATGACGGCAGCAAAACCCATCCCAGCAGTAATAACACCGACAGCGCAAAAGGAATTAAACTGCGCCTGATATTATCAAATATTTTCCAGCGTGATAACCCTGAAAGAGGGTTTTTTTGCCAACGTCTTTTTGCATTGGGAACCATCGGTAAAATCCATGAAAAAATTTGCCAGTCGCCACGTATCCAGCGTGAAAACCTGGCGATATCTGAACGGTAAGCCGTTGGATATTTTTCAAACAGCTGCACATCACTCACCAGGCCCGACCGTAAATAAGAACCTTCAAGTAAATCATGACTCAGGATACTGTTATCAGCAAATCGTCCGTCCAATACCTTTCTGAAAATATCCACTTCATAAATTCCTTTACCAATAAACGATCCTTCTGAAAACAAATCCTGGTACACATCTGATGAAGCCCTTGTATATGGATCAATGCCCGGTTCATTTCCGTGCATCTTTGTATAGAGTGAAGAGGTTGTTTCGGGCAAACTAACGGTTACCCTTGGCTGAAGTATGCCATAGCCTTTTGTTACCCGTTTCTTTTTTTCATTATACCATGCATGATTCAACGGATGTGCCATGGTTCCAATTAATTTCCACGCACTGCCGAGCGGAAGCTGCGTATCTGCATCAAGCGTAATTACATACTTTACAGAAGGAAAAACAGATTGATCACCAATAATTACTGAGAAACTCCCGTTCGCATTTCCACGCAGTAAAGAATTCAGATCGGTAAGTTTTCCACGCTTTCTTTCATACCCCATCCATACATTCTCTCTGGCATTCCATTTCCTGGGCCTGTGAAAGAGAAAAAATAAATCTGCATTCTCTCTCTGGTATTTTTTATTCAGTTCTTTAATTCCATTCTTTGCTGTTTCTAACAGTTCAGCATCTTCAGGAACTGTTTCCTCTGTTGCGTCTGTAAAATCAGTTATTAATCCAAAATGCAAATGTTCGTTTCTATTAGCGAGGTAACGGATTTCTAATGCTTCCAGCAGGTCTTCTATCTCTTTTATTTTCGTCAGCATTACAGGAACTACAACCATAGTTCTATATGCCGAAGGAATTTCAAGTGAAAAATCCATTCTTGGAAGCAAATGCGGCTTCACAAACAAGGTTGAAAAATAATTAACTATTGATATTGCCAGCTGGCTGGTGCATAAAAGGGAAAGAAATAAAACCAGCGAAAGAACCCATATATTCTCTGTATCAAAGCGGGCCTTCTGAAAGAGAATGGCAGTGCTTGATACCGTTATTAAAAAAATCAGCGATAGATAAAGAAATAAATTACGTTTTCGAAATGCCCACGAAATTTTTTCAGAAAATGGCACATTCATTTGTGCACGTTTTTTTGTCTGCGTTATTCCCTGCCCCACCAGGTAATAACCTACATGTGAAGTCCTTTCATCTTCAACATGATTCTCTGCATTTTCCTGCGTTAATTGAATAGCTATTCGTGCAACTTCATATTCAGACAGCTTACTTTTTTTGGCGATATTTTCTACAACATGCCGGTACCTGTCACGTGTTGAGAAATCCATCAAACTGTAAACTCCATTCTTATCTTCCCGTAGTGTTTGTTCAACTACACTGTTCAGTTCTATAAAATCACGCCAATCCATGGCACTGAGCAATCGAAGACTGCCTATACTGTTACTGATAGAAACCTGATCAGCAGCCTGCTTTTGATATTCTGAGTTGATTAATTCATTACTTGTTAAACCAATTTCTGACAATTGCTGTTCAATCCAGTTAAGCGCTAACGCTAATCCGGGTCCCTTCCCTCTGAATTGTCGTGTTAATTCAGAAACAAATGCGCTCACCATTGGAGGTTTAGACCGTGACATATCAGCGATCATTAAAATCAAATTCTTAGGATCCTTCTCCGCTGTTTCAATCATTTCCTTTGCCCAGTAATCAGCTAAGTTTCGATCTACCCTGTCAATAGCAATCCTTGCAGAAACACGCCTTATGTTTTCAATCAGAGCGAGCCGAAACATGATCGGGATTGCCCATAATTCTCCTAATTGCAGATTTGTAACTGTTTGATATGCTTTTATAAAGCTTCCTAAACTCTCCATATCTATCCTTCCATCACTATGGGATATAATCTGAAGAGCGATGTCATAAATCCTTGTTTGTCCTGAAGATGTATTATCTGAAAGTTGCGGTAAATCCTCGCTGTAATTTTTAGGGAAATGTGTTTTAGCAATACGGATATGTTCTTCAATGAGGTAGAAATTGTCGATCAGCCATTCTGCAGCCGGAGTAATCTGGTATTTTTGTTTGATAGATTCTGTGAGCAGCTTACGTACTTCATTTAATAAATTTTCATTGTCTGCAAGCCGCTTAAGCAAATGATCCTGCGTTGGTTTTGTACTGAGCTTATGAGTTGCTGCTAGTGCCTTTCCAAATCGTTTCATCTGGTCTGAACTGAATAATTCAGCCCGCAGCGGTTCTTCATTCAGGGAACTTAACTTCGAGTTAGTTACCTGAAAAAAAACCTTCATATTAGATATGAGTTCGTGCGCCGCAGGGATTAATTGCAATTTCATAAGTTCATTTCTTTTATTTTTCAAGCAGCATTAACAAACACCTGCGCCTTTTATCTACCCCGTTTCAAATGATCTTTACTAAAAAAATTCAGCTGTAGTCATACTGGTTTGCGTTATTTTACTAATACGTCAGCAGTTGAAAATAAAAGCAGAGTAATGAACCTGACTCTTTACAAGTTAAGTTTCTTGCATAAAATGATAGGTGATAAATTTAGCTTTTACCATTGTTCTCCTGAAGGGAAGAAACTATTCTACAAATTTGAGGATTTTAACAGGGGGTGGTATTACATAATTATTGCTAAAAGTTACATAATTCACATTAAAAAAAAACAATAACGCTGTTTTCCTGCACAACTGGGCTATTCATTTGAGTACAAAAAAAGTCTGTCTGATCTTCTTGTATTATTCAGTTTCCATTAAACTTCTTAATACGCCTAACTCAACACCACGTATTTCAGCCAATCCACGTAAACGTCCTATTGCCGAGTAACCGGGGTTTGTTTTCTTTTTTAAATCATCCAGCATCTGGTGACCATGGTCTGGCCGCACAGGAATAGAACACTTTCTCTGCTGCATTGCTTTTGCAAGTTCTTTAATAACAGCATACATATCTACATCTCCTTCCAGGTGGTTGTCTTCATGAAAATCACCGAACTCATTTCTTCGTGTGCTTCTTAAATGAATAAAATGAATGCGATTGCTGAACATTCTTACCATAGCCGGCAAATCATTACCGGCAATTACACCATACGACCCTGTGCAAAAACAAAGGCCATTTGAAAGAGAGGGTACAGCATCAACCAATGCCTGAATATCTGCAGCATTGCTCACCACCCTTGGCAATCCCAATACTGCAAACGGGGGATCGTCGGGATGAATAGACATTACCACACCTGCTTCCTCAGCTATTGGAATGATTTGCTGTAAAAAATAAATGAGATGCTGTTGTAATTTTATTCTGTCAATATCTATGTAAGCATCTAATGCCAATTGAAATTGTTCAATAGTAAAACTTTCTTCACTTCCCGGAAGACCGGCAATAATATTACGCTGTAATAATAATTTTTCAGCATCACTCATTACTGCAAACCTTGCGGTTGCTCTTGCAACAGTAGAAGCATCATAATTTTTTTCCGCATCTTTCCGTTTTAAAATAAAAAGATCGAACGCAACAAAGGCGGCCATTTCAAAACGCAATGCTTTGGAACCATCTTCTACTTCATAACTTAAATCTGTTCTTGCCCAATCGAGTACCGGCATAAAATTGTAGGTCACATTTTTTATACCGCAGGCTGAAAGGTTTTTTATACTCTCCTTATAATTTTCAATGTATTGTTCAAACCCGGAGGCTTGTGTTTTGATTGATTCATGTACAGGAATACTTTCAACAACACTCCAGGTAAGCCCTCCACGTTCAATAATTTCTTTACGTTTATTGATTTCTTCCAACGTCCACACCTGTCCGTTAGGAATATGATGCAATGCAGATACAATACCTGTGCAACCGGCTTGTTTAATATCCAATAGTGATACCGGGTCATTCGGTCCATACCAACGCATGGTTTGTTCCATCCTGTAACTTACTTTCCCGTAGGATGGGCAATACTTATTTTCCATTACTTCTATTTTTTAAACACCACTATTAATTGTAAACCCACCATCAACGCCAATGTCCATTCCGGTTACAAATTTTGAAGCATCACTTAACAACCAGATTAATGCACCCACTAATTCTTCCGGATGGCCGAATCGTTTAAACGGTGTGTGACTGATAATTGAATGACCACGTTCGGTTAAGCTTCCATCGGGTTGAGTTAATAAGGTACGATTCTGTTCCGTTAAAAAGAATCCGGGCATAATTGAATTCATACGAATGGTATCACCATACCGATTTGCCATTTCAACAGCAAACCATTTTGTATAACAATCAACAGCAGCCTTTCCCATACTGTAGCCTAACACACGGGTTAATGCCCGCTTAGAACTTACTGATGAAATATTCACAATACTTCCACTTCCCGACTTTGCCAGTACAGGTCCAAACACCTGTACAGGAATAACAGTACCCCAAAGGTTAAGTACCATTGCTTTTTTCATGCCTTCAATATTCAAATCAAATACATCTTTTGTAGGAGGCAATACTCCTTCGGGCACATTACCACCTGCTGTATTTACCAATCCATCAATACGTCCATAAGTGGATATTACTTTTTCCCTTGCGTTGATGAGTTGCTCCTCTTCTAATACATTGGCATAAATGCTTATAGCACTGCCACCATTCTCATTAATTTGAGCTGCTTTTTCCTCACCTAATTTTTCATCTATTCCAATCAAAACTACGGAGCCGCCCTGCCTTACAATCGCATTTACAAATGAACTGCCCAATACGCCGGTACCACCTGTTACAATGATTACTTTTCCCTTTAATGAAAATAAATCTGTGTTTTCGTTACTCATTTTTTTCTTTTTTCTGTTATAAGGAATACGCTTTTTATATATCGTTTATATTCTCTGATCTTTTTGTTTGGTTGAAGTTGTGTTTCAGGTTTAAAAAATTTGAAGCCCCTTATTAAATATTTATATAACAGACCATCTTCATAAAAACCTCATACAAGTTTTCTTATCAATCATTGGAGGCAAGAGCATTTCTGCTGGCTGCTACCCATTCATCCTTATTCATATCCTAAAGAATATTGATTCATGTTAGTCAACCAGTTCAAATTTTACTTTCTGTTTATTAATCATCAAGTAGTAATCCCCGCTTTCCAACCGCTTTATTCCATTTGCATCAGGAAAACTTAAATCACGCATTGGATCTATTTCGAATCTGAATACTTTTTTCTCTCCGGCTTTCAATTCCATCTTTTCAAAATATTTCAACTCTTTCATTGGCCGGGTGATGGATGCAACAGGATCGGAAATAAACCACAATGCAGTTTCCTTACCATCTCTTAATCCCGTGTTCGTAATTACAACTTCAGCAATTATTTTTTTATTCTTCTTAATGATCGTGTCTGAGAGTTTAACTGCACCGTAAGAAAAAGTTGTATAACTTAATCCATGACCAAACCAATATTTTGGTTCGGTAGGAACATCCTGGTAACCGCCCTGTTTTGGCCGGGCCGATTGACGCATGTTATAATAGGTTGGAATTTGTCCTGTAGTTAATGGAAAGGTAATTGCTAATTTTCCTGATGGATTTAACCGACCTGAAATCATGCCGGCAACTGCACTGCCGCCTCCAATTCCCGGTTGCCAGATTTCTAAAATCGCATCCGACAATGCTTCCATATTTCCCAATTCCAATGGCCGTCCATTTGATAAAATAAGAATGATCGGCTTTCCTGTTTTCTTTAATACGCTTAGCAATTTTTCCTGAATGAATGGCAATGCAATAGTTGAACGAGATGCATTTTCTCCGCTCCACTTTTTCATTTCGCCCATACATAGAATAATCACATCCGAATTTTTTGCTGTAGTTACGGCTTCTTCAAAACCTGTTTCATCTGTACCCTCGAAACCGCAGCCTTTTGCATAATTTAAACTGGCCTTCCCTTTAACTTCTTTTTCAAAACCTTCATAAATCGTTTCAACAGATTGAGGTAAGCCCTGTCCCTCCCATGAACCCATCATGTTAACACTGTCTTTAACCATCGGACCAATCAATGCAATCTGTTTGATTGTTTTGCTGAGCGGCAATGTTTGAAGATTGTTTTTCAGTAATACCATTGACTCAGCAGCAAGCTGCTCAGCAATGGCCATACTTTCGGGTTGATAGTATCGTTCTGTTTCAGGAAGTTCAACTACATACGGCTGATCAAATAAACCTAACCTGAATTTTATCCGCAGAATTCTTCTAACGGCATCGTCTATCTTACTTAACGGAATTCTTTTCTCCTGCACGAGCTGCTGTAAATTTTCAACATAAACATTATCCACCATATCCATTTCCACACCTGCCATAAACGACATGTATGCAGCTTCTTTCCTGTCTTTAGCAAAACCCTGGGCAATCAGATTTTCAACAGAGCCCCAATCAGACACAACAAAACCATCATGCTTCCAGCGTTTTTTTAATATTTCAGTTAACGTATATGGATTGGCTGAAGCAGGTATACCGCTAATATCATTAAAGCCGCTCATCAATGTAGCAGCACCTGCAATTACACCTGCTTCGTATGGCGGCATAAATGTTTCCCAAAGTGTTTGAGCTGATACATCACTGTAACGATAGTCACGGCCACCTTCCGATAAACTGTAACCGATATAATGTTTTAAACACGCTGCAATAGAATACGGATCGGATAATTTCTTTCCCTGGTAACCTTTTACTGATGCGATTGTAAACATTGCGTTGACGTATGGATCTTCACCATAACCTTCGGCAACCCTGCCCCAGCGTGCATCACGGGCTACATCAATCATTGGTGAAAAGGTCCAGTCTACACCAGACAATCTTGATTCTTTTGCAGCCACTGCACAGGCAAGTGTTACTAACTCTTTATTAAAGGAACAGGCCTGCGCCAAAGGAATGGGATATACCGTTCTGTAACCATGTATTACATCAAAGCCCATCAGAATTGGAATGCCAAGCCTTGATTCTTCCATTGCTTTCCGTTGAATCTGATTACGGTAAACAGGGCTGATGCTGCGGTAAATGAGGGAACCAATTTCAGGCCTTACTGCTTTGAAGCTGGCTTCAATATTATTTGCATTTGCATTTTTACCATAGGTCCATTGATTCATCTGGAGAATTTTTTCCTCCAGCGTCATACGCTTTAATAAATCTTCAATACGCAATTCAATTGAAGCATTTTTGTTTTTATAAACGGGGACAGGTTTTTGTGCAACTGCACAAACTGAAAACAAAAGAAATAAAACCGCAACAACTGGTTTTTCCATTAATTACTTATTTTGAAGCACGAACTTATATTTTAAGTACGTACCCATTACTGACTAAAAACATTTCAGTACATAATTGTAGTCGTACTATGGAAAACAGACCTGTTACTTAGCTCCTTCAATGATTGCCCGATAGGCTGGTTTTCGTAAATAATTGCCATCAAAAGGCAATGGCCAGTCCGGGGCGCCCAGCCAGGCCGGAATCCATGAATCGGCATCACCTACATTCCAGGTTGTGATGCCATATTTTTGACTGGCAGGAATTGTATTGTAAGATTGTACGACAAATTTATACTTGGCTGCCTGTTGCGTTGCCAGCGTTGAAGTAAACACCGTGAAGGTTTTGTCGTTATTAACCCGGATATCCAACTCAGAAATATGAACTTTCAACCCTGTAGATACCGCACTGCTTATAGCAGCACTGATATTAGCATCTGATTGGGTATAGGTCATATGAAACTGCATACCAATTCCATGAATTGGAATTCCCCTGCTTTTAAAATTGGTAATCAGATTGAAGATCGCCGTTCGTTTTGCAGAACTGTATTCATTTCCATAATCATTATAAAACAAAAGAGCATCGGGATCTGCCTGGTTAGCATACTGAAAACAGCGGGCTATATAATCTGCCCCCAGTTTTTGAACCCAGATGCTGTTACGCAATGTACCATCGTCGTTAAAAGCTTCGTTTACCACATCCCATGATGCTACCTTGCCTTTAAAATGTGTAACTACAGTTTGTATATGTGTTTTTAATAAATTTTCCCATGCAGTTGAATCACCAACATAACTGGTAACCCAGGCTGGCAAAGAAGTGTACCAGTTTAGTGTATGCCCGTGAATTCTTTTATTGTTTGCCTGTGCATAGCTTACAAGATAATCAGCATCTGTCCAGAAAAAGGTATTTTCTGCAGGGTGCAACCCACCAAATTTCATCGCATTCTCGGCTGTGATACTATTATACTCCTTAGTTACAACACCACTGTATTTGGAATTGTTTTTCATCAGGCTTACACTTACCGAAGCACCCACAGTGAATGGCATCATTTTATACATGCTTGTATCTATAACAACAGGGGGTGTAACTGTGCCGCCACCGGGATTTCCTTTTTTCTTGCAGGAAGTAAACAGGAGAAACAATAACACTACATAATAAAAATATCTGATCATAAAGTTTTCATTTGAAGAAGAACTAATTTTATTGATTTTGCATGAGGCATTTTTTGCTAACTACTGTTTCTGAAAATTCCTGTTTACGCATTGCCGGTAAGTTTACCTGAATTTATTCTGCATTTCAGTATAAAAATCCCTCAGTACAAAAAAAGCTTTTTTCTTTTTTCCTGTTTCTGAAATCAATCCTTTACGGTTCCAGAAATCCTGGTAGTAGGGATGCTGACGGCGTGGTGAACGGAAATCAACAAGTATCCACGGAGTTATACCACGCAAACCACTGATTGCAGTCAGCATCTTGAATTGATTTTTATATAATAATTCCTGGTACTCTTCGCTCCATCTTGTTTCATCATCTGCATGAAAACCACCTAATGCATCAGCGCCAAATTCTGTAATCACTACCGGTTTATTAAACTTGATATCGAATTGATAATTGAGCATATCTTTTGTATTACTCCAGTACCATCCTGCATATTCATTAAAACTTACAAGATCTAATTTATCACCCAATGGATCTTCCACAACAATATTGCTTCCATTGCGGTGTATTTCCAATGCAGCAGCAACCAATCTTGTATCATCAAGCGAACGGGCAACAGTTACCAGTTTACTCATGAAAATATTTCGTGGTTCGCTGATGGGTGTTTCATTTCCAATGGACCATATAATTACACTGGATCGGTTCTTATCCCTGATGATAAGATCACTCAGCTGCTGTTGTGCATTGTTATATGTGTCAGGGTTTGTCCATGATATTGTCCAGTACACAGGTACTTCAGCCCAAACCATCAAACCCATTTCATCTGCAAGCCTGATCATTTCTTCACTGTGCGGATAATGAGCAAGACGCACATAATTACAATTCAATTCTTTTGCCCACTGCAGCATCATACGCATATCACCTTCACCACGCAAACGTCCGGGTATTAACGGATTTTCATCATGCAATGAAATGCCACGCAGAAAAACAGATTTTCCATTCAATAAGATATCCTGTCCTTTTGTTTCAATAGTGCGGAAACCAATACGATCTGTTACTTTATCTGTTGCTCCTGAAATTTCAACTGAATAAAGTTTTGGATTTTCAGGCGACCAGTAACTCATCTTCTTTACAGGAATATTAATCATTGCCCTGCCTGATGTATCGGTTGTAATTGTTTGTTTAATTCCTGCTTCAGCAATGCTGATGGTAATGGTTTGATTTTTTTCAGTACCGGATAGCTGTACAAAACCTTCAATGCGGTTAAGATTATTTTTTGCTAACTGAACTTTGTAATCGGCAATATAGGTTAAAGGCAATTCTGCCAGCAATACATCACGTGTAATGCCGCCATAGTTCCACCAGTCTGTATTAACTGTAGGAATTTCATCCTGGAAGCGTTTGTTATCAGCTTTTACTACAATAAAATTTTCACCCTTCACGAGCTTACCGGTAACATCAAATTGAAAAGGAGTAAACCCGCCTTTATGTGTACCTAACTTTTTGCCATTGAGGTAAACATGTGCTTCATAATTAACTGCTCCGAAATAAAGAATGTATTTTTTATCGGCTTTGGGATCGGCATTGAATTTTTGACGGAGCCAGACAGTACCTTCATACAACAGCAGTTTTTCTGCCTGTGAATTCCAGTCGCCCGGGATCTTCATGTTTGGTGATAAATCAAAATTATATTCGATCAATTCACCTTTGTTTGTTTGTTTTCTATCGTCATAAAAACCTCCTTTGCCAGAGAGAGATTGATCGAAAGGAGTATGCCTGTAATCATAATAACCCATTTCATAAGGATCAATGATATAATTCCATCTCCCATTGAGGCTTGTATAAGTTCTCCCATAAATATTCTGAATTATTTGTGACTGACAAATACCGGAAGTGCCAATAACAAATAAGAGTGTAATTGAAAACAGAAATTTTTGAACTTGATTTTTTCTGAGCATCGTTGATATATATTTTAAAGTAATCTTTCTTTTAACTTACCTCTGTCATTTATTTTGCACCATCTATTATTCCTTTGTAAGCAGGCTTACGCAAATAATTCGCATCAAACGGTAAGGGCCAATCCGGTGCTTTTTGCCATCCCGGAATCCATGAATCAGCATCTGTAACATTCCAGGTTGTTATACCAAACTTTTGTGTTGCCGGTATTGCATTATAACTTTGCACAACAAACTTATACCTGGCTGCCTGCTGTGTTGCCAACGCAGAAGTAAAGACCGTGAACGTTTTATCATTATTCAAACGGATATCCAATTCAGAAATATGAACTTTTAAACCGGTAGAGGCAGCACTGGCTATTGCAGCACTGATGTTTGCATCAGATTGTGTGCAGGTCATATGAAACTGCATGCCTATTCCATGAATAGGTATACCACGGTTTTTAAAACTGTTCACCATATTAATGATGGCGGTTCGTTTTGCAGAACTGTATTCATGGCCATAATCATTATAAAATAACAGTGCAGCAGGATCTGCTTCATTCGCATACTGAAAGCAACGTGCCACATAATCATCACCCAGGTGCTGTCTCCAGATACTGTTTCTTGGAACACCAGTGTCTTCGAAATCTTCATTCACAACATCCCATGAAGTAACTTTTCCTTTAAAATGTGTAACTACTGTTTGTATATGTGTCTTCAGCAAATTTTCCCATGCAGAAGAATCACCAACAAAATTTGTTACCCATGCAGGCAAAGATTTATACCAAACCAGTGTATGGCCATGCACCCGCATATTATTCAGCTGAGCAAAGTTTACCAGGTAATCAGCATCAACCCAATTGAATGTATTTTGAGAAGGATGCAAGGCGCCAAACTTCATTGCATTTTCAGCAGTTATGCTATTGAATTCCTTTTTTACAAGGCTGTTATACTTCAGGTTATTCCGCATTAAACTGATACTGACTGATGCACCAACCGGGAATGGCATCATTTTATAAAGTATTGTATCTGGTGCCACAACCCGAGGCGTAATGGTGCCGGTCGGATTACTTTTCGCTGAAAAAACCACTAGAGAAAGCAGTATGATTGCTATTGAATAAAAGTACTTTTTCATAACTGTAATTCTTAATACCCTGGATTTTGCACCAACGCAGTTTGTCTGTTCAAATCATTTTGTGAAAAAGGAAAGAAATAATTTTTATTAAAAAAAACCCTGTTCTGTACTTCAAAACGTTCGTAGCTATACGTACCGTTGGTGTTTTTAGTAATACGCATTCCTGTTACCGGTTTATTTAAATAAAGCTCACCCTGCTTCCAGCGTCGCAGATCAAAAAAGCGATGCCCCTCAAAACACAATTCAATACGACGTTCGTTTTTAATCCGCTCACGCATCTGGTCTTTTGATAAACCTGCCGGTAAAACAGGCATCGCCACTCCGGTTCTTTGCCGAACAGCATTTACATATTTATATACATCAGCCACAGGTCCCTGCACTTCATTTAAGGCCTCTGCATAATTCAATAAAGTTTCTGCGTACCGAAATACCACCCATGGGCGACGGGCATTTGTATTAGATGCCTGGTTCCAGGTAACTGCTTCACTCAGAAATTTCCGCATGTAGTATCCTGTTCGTGTTGCATTCACATTTTTATTCAATCCATCTTTCCCGCCAATAAACGTTTCAACAGCGAGGCTCTTAAACACTCTTGTATTGTAGTTCACTGTTAATGCAAGTCTCGGATCACGGAGATTATATGGATTAGTTGCACTGTAACCTGAAGTTGGATCTGCAATGGCTTTGCCATTCGTCATCTCAAATGCATCAATAAATTCCTGTGATGGATTGGTTCTCCCTTTTGCACCATCGTAACTGATCGGCGCATTGTTTGTTTCAATATCATTCCGGTTGATTGCCATTGTGGCAAAAATCACTTCATTATTATATTGTGCAGCACCGTAATTAAAAATGTTTGTATACGGTGTAATAAGGCTGTGCTTATTTGAATCAATCAATGCCTTCGCTGCATTGGCCGCCAGTTGCCATTTAGAAAGATCAACAGAAGGATTATTCAACGGACTTGCAGCATACAAAAGCATTCTTGACTTTAATGCAAGAGCTGCAGTTTTAGTTGCTCTTCCACGATTGGCAGTACTCCATGATTGTGTCCATGTGGGAAGCATAGCAATAGCAGAGTCGCAATCTTTTATTATTTGGTCAACACATTCCTGGTAGGTATTCCTTGGGAGATTTAAATTCTCTTCTCTCTCAAATACTCTTGTTGCCAATGTAACAGCACCAAAACGTTTCACCAGTTCAAAATGAAACATCCCTCTTAAAAAGAATGCTTCACCACGTAACCGTTTTACATCATCTTCCAGCGATAAACCATCCTGCGGAATAATAACTGCGGTTGGGGCTTTTACAAGGAACAGGTTTACTTTTCTTAATCCTTCATACATATTGCTGTACACATTGTCAACAGTGCGAACAGAACTCCATGTACCGTTATTAAAAATGTTGACAGATGAATTGTCATTTGAATTCACTGCTTCATCAGAACCTGATGCCAGCATGGCACCATCGCCATCCACATCAAACCCTGAAGGAACAGTGAAATAAGCATTGTTCAGATAACCACGGGTGTAACTGTCGTTGCCCCACACCTGCTCTTCTGTAATATTACCTTCTGTTGTACTTCCATCTTTCAGGAAATCTTTCTTACAGGCTGCAAGCAGCAAAGACAGCAGTATAACCGAACAGTATATTTTAATTTGTTGTTTCATATTTAAACTTTACTACGATTAGAAATTGACGTTTACTCCAGCTGCAAATGTTTTAATGTATGGATAGCTTGATCCATATCCTGAACCGGGAATCTCAGGATCAATCGGCAGATCTTTTACTTTACTGAAAGTGAAAACATTAAATCCACTAACATAAACTCTGCAGTTAGCTATTTTTAAACGCTTCAATAATGCCGGTGGAATTGTATAACCAACTTCAGCAGTTTTTAACCGCAGGTAATCGCCTGAGCGAAGCCAGAATGTTGAGCTGACAGTATTGTTACCCCTGTTAGAAAGTGAAAGTCGTGGATAAATTGCAGTAGCAGCCGTTTCAGGCGTCCAGGTTTCTGCACTAAACTGGTTAATATAACCTGTTGAAGTTGATCCTGAATTAACCAAATCATTGATCTGTATTGTTCTTCCCTGTATTCCCTGGAATTGTGCAGTAAGATCAAAGCCTGTATAAGTAACAGATAATCCAAATCCAAAATAAGCTTTTGGAACATCTGAATAATTCGTCATTACATAATCAAGATTATCAATTACACCATCTCCGTTGATGTCTTTGTAACGGATATCACCGGGGCGAACAACCGCTGCGAAACGCTGCAATGGCGCAGAACTAATTTCACCAAGCGATTGAAAAATTCCATCAGCTACTAAAAATCTCCTCGTGAAGTTATCTCCCACCCCACCAATAACATAACCAACCTGCTTCTGATAAATGGGCAAGCCGGCTTCTTCATTGATAGCAATAATTTTACTTTCAACCTTTGTATAATTTACATTGAAATGCAATCCAACTTTTCCAATGTTTTTTACATAACCAATGCCGGTTTCAAATCCCCTGTACTCTGCAATACCATCGTTTACATCTACAGCAGATTGGCCTAGAATATTCGGCAGCAATGAAGTGGTTAACAGGTCTTTCCTTCTTTCATAAAATGCATCAAAGGAAACAGACAGAGCCTGGTTAAACAGTTTTGCATCAAAACCAATATCTGCTTTCGCTGCTTTTTCCCAGGTAAGATCAGGATTGCCCAGTTCAACTTCTGTTGTATTAGATACCGAGGTATAGCCTGTTCCAAAAACATATTGTGAACCTCCCCTGCTGAAATAATTTTTGTAAGCAAACCGTCTGGCACTGATTCCATCATTTCCCACTATACCAAATGATGCACGCAGTTTGAAGTAATCAAGAAAACGGGATGATTTAGCAAAATCTTCTTCAGATAAAATCCATCCTGCAGAAATTGCAGGGAACCATCCGAAACGCTTACCGGGTGCAAAATTTTGAGAACCTGCATAAGAAGCAACGATATCAGCAAAATAACGCTGCTTATAATTATAACTTAATCGGTTGGCAAAGTTTACACCTGTATTATCAAGCCTGTTAGGCTGAGCACTTACGGAAGTCTGCACTCTTGTAGAAAAATTAATTCCGTGTTTGTTGAAAGTTCGGTCGTAATCGAATCCTCCCCAGAATTCATTGTTGCGCTGGTTACCACCATACACAGTTGATCTGTAGGTAAGCGGAGCTTTTGTTCC
>JANOIQ010000222.1:0-3998 GCA_031407835.1 Chitinophagaceae bacterium | reverse complement strand
TTCCGGCTTTTAATTCCTGTTGCAACTCATCAACTAATTCTTTATTTACTTCCGAAAAATTATTAACGAAGTTTAACGGGTTTTGTATTTCATGGGCAATGCCTGCTGTGAGTTCACCGAGTGAGGCCATTTTTTCGGATTGGATGAGCTGCGATTGAGTGGATTTTAAATTGGTAAGCGTTGTTTCTAATGCTTTATTCGTTTTGTTTTTCTGCCGGTTATTCCGATAAAGTATTAAGGCGATTAGAAGGAATATGCCCAACCCGGCAAGTAAAGTATAAGTTCTTACCCTGCTTTGATATAGTCTCTTTTCTTTTGCCAGGTTTTGTAAGCGAAGCTGTTCGCTGAAAGTAAGATTTTGAAATTCTGCCAGGTTCCTGATCCTAACTTTGGCCAAACTGTCTTTGGTTATGAGTGCAAGCTCCATGTATTTGAAAGCGCTGTCAAATTGATGATTCAATTTATAACTCAGGTAAACATTTTCATAGGCACTCCCCAGATTCACTTCACGGCCTGCAACTTTTCCCAGCGTCTTTGAAATTTCCAGTATTTTCAATGAATAATAAAGCGATGAATCCTTATCCTCTTTTTCAAGATGATACCTGCAAAGTCTTGAGCAAACCCTTGTGAAGCTGATACGGTTATTATTTTCTATAGTTGTCTGCAGGCTTTTATAATAATAGGCTATTGACAAAGATTGATCTCCAAGTGCTTTGTAAATATCTCCCAAATGCATTTCAACAGTACCAAGATATGTTCTGGCAAGAGCAGATGTGATATTATTAGATTGCAGGGCAGACCGCTCTGCCTCTTTTTCATAATAAAGTGCCGAATCGGGTTTGTTTGCGTCTAAATAACTTTGGCCAAGATTTAAATTGGCAAGCTGAATACGGGGTGAATAATTGATCTCTTTACCAATTCTCCCTGCTATTTTGAAATGAATGATCTGTTGCTCCAGGTTATCTGTTTGAAGCATAAGCAGCGCATACATGTGATGTGTGTAAGAAAGCAGTAAAAGCCTGCTATTACCCTCAAATGGCGTAAGAAAATAATCCCATGGCTCTTCCTTTTCAGTTTGAACATCTTCAGCAATTACGAAAGCCTGTTGAAGACATTTAAGCGCATCAGCATATTTTCCCAGTCCCATTAATTGATAACTTTTACTAACCAGGGCAACGCCTTCAGCAATTTTATTATACTTGCGCTTTGCAATTAATAACTGCTGCTCAGTATAGAAAAGAGCAGAGTCCCTGTTTAATTCCTGGTAATAGAAATAAACATTACTGGCTGCTTTAAAACGTAAGGCCCCCTCCGGAGCATTATTAAATGCGGCTCTTAAACTATCAATATTGTTAGATTGTGAATTAGCCAAAACAGGCAACAACAAAAACAAAAATATTTTTAATATAGCTCTCATTCTTTCTTTTTAATTTGTTGGTAATCGAATCATAAATTCACTGCCCTCACCTTCTTTCGTTTCCACCTTTAACTCCCCACCATGTGCTTTTACAATATCATAACTCAAACTCAACCCCAAACCTGTTCCTTGTCCTGTTGGTTTAGTGGTAAAGAAGGGTTGAAAAATTTTATCCAGTATTTTTTGAGGAATACCTGGCCCGTTGTCCCTCACTTTGATTTCTACCTTGTCACCTATTTTTTTAGTAATCACCCAAACTGTAGGGTTGTGTTTATAATCGGGATCTGAGAATCCTCCGCCAGCTGGAGGAGGCAGGGAGACTGCATAAAACGCATTGGTTATTAAATTCAAAATGACTCTTCCAATATCCTGCGGAACAATGTTGATGTTACCAATCATTTCATCAAACTCTGTTTTCATTATTGCATTGAATGATTTGTCTTTTGCCCGTAACCCATGATAGGCTAAGCGTAAATATTCATCGGCCAGTTTATTAATATCGGTGGGTTCTTTAGTGGCACTACTACTACGGCTGTGCTGCAGCATTCCTTTTACAATATCTCCTGCCCGTTTACCGTGATGATTTATTTTTTTGAGGTTCTGTTTTAAGTCGCTGGCAATTACTGCTGCATCTTCCAGGTTTCCTTTAGCAATCTCCTCATTCATTTCATCAATCAATTCTGTACTTACTTCGCTAAAGTTGTTGACAAAGTTTAACGGGTTCTGAATTTCATGTGCAATACCGGCAGTGAGTTCTCCGAGGCTTGCCATTTTTTCAGATTGTATTAGTTGCTTTTGTGTAGCCTGTAATTCATTCAGAGCAAACTCCAGCCGGTCTTTTTCCTGTTGCAGCTTTTCTGCCTGCTCTTCAGATTTTGCCACATCCATAAAACGGCGGTAGGAGAGTTCAAATACATTTCTAAAACGTTTCAGTACGGTGAGCTGTTCATTTGTAATATCATTGTATGCAGAAACACCAAGGTGCCCTTCGCCAATGGAGTACAGGCAAAATGAAACCGAACGGGCTGCTAATAACCGGCTGTCAATTTTTGTACCGGTATCTTCCCGCCATTTCAGCCATTGTTCAAATTCTTTTCCAGTAATTTCCCGTTGGTAAAGTGCTTCGCTGCTGCGTTCCAGCTCATCATAAATCTGCTGTGTTACAGGTGGCGTATCGTACCGGCTCTCTTTAAATACTTCTGATGTATCATCGGAATACACACAAACCAGGTACATTTCATCGCCGGTTATTTTTATTACAATTTGTGCATTGCGGATGTTACTGATGCCAAGGCTTTTCAATTCATGGTACAAAGATGCGGCCACCTGTATCATTTCTTCTGATTTGCGGATGCTCATAGCTACCGACCGCATTCTTTCTAATGATGCTTCAATCTTTGCTTCTCTTGCCTGTGCTTCTGCTTTTTGTAAGTCATTGAAACGGGTATAAGTGAGATCGAAAACTTTTCCGAAGCGGCTAAGTATATCAAGATTTTCTTCAGACAGATATTCCTCCCCAACCGTTTGTAGCCCGCCAAAATTACTGAAAGCGAATGTAGCTACATATCTTTTCATAGCTCTTGAAGCAGCCTGTGCTGCTTTGGGAACCCTTCTCCATTCTGTTTTATTAAACAGATAATCGTCGTATGTTTTTTTCTCTTTTCCTTCGAGCACATAAACATGTTTTGTTTTCCGCTCCTGGTATCCTTTCATCATGGAATGATGAAAAGGATAATCTTCAAATTTCATCAGGTAGGATTCGGGTGGCTTGTTTGTTTCAGGATTTGCTGCCCACACCATATTTGTTAATGATGGTTCATCAATGATATTAATGATACACCAGTTTAATGCAAAATCAAGTTTGGTTAATTCCTTAAAAACAGTATCCACTAATTCCGATAACTCATCAGATTTTTGCATAGCCATAGCCCTTGCCCTTACTCTTTCCAATGCCAATTCTATCTGTGCTTCTTTTGCCTGTGCTTCTGCATTGCTGATATCAACATATCTTTTATACGACAGGTCAAATACATTGCGGAATTTTTTGAGGATGTTTACTTGTTCATCGCTTATTTTTTTAAAAGAAGAAATACCAACGTTTCCCCGGCTGATGGAATAAAAATAATAGTATAATACATCGGCGTTGCTTAGCCTTATATCATCATATTCGCCATTTTGTTTCCGGAATGCTTTCCATTCTTCCAGCTCTTTTCCTTCCACAATAAATTCTGTAAAAGCATCGGTGGCGCTTTTCATTTGTTGTAATGACCGGTCAATGATTGGATTTTTATTGTAAGGAATATTGGTAATACCGCCACCTGAAAAATCAGAATAGTCATAATCAGTAAAATAATTTTTATCATCATGAAAAATGCCGATTAATGCATTTCTTATTTCGCTAAACCCTAGTTGCTTTAATTCCATAAACTGTGTTTTGCATATATTCAGCAGGTCATCAGCTTTGTTCATGCTCATGGCCACAGTTCTTATCCTTTCGAGGGATGCTTCAATTTCCAGTTCCCGGGTTTTATTTTCGAGTTCAATTGTTCTGGCTTTAATTGCCTGCTGCAATTTCAGGTTT
>JANOIQ010000218.1:0-3568 GCA_031407835.1 Chitinophagaceae bacterium | reverse complement strand
AATATTTTTGATGTGCATTCACAAACATTTGACGAAATCAGAACCATTCTTGAAGGATTGGACATCAACCGCCTCACACCTGTTGAAGCATTACTGAAATTGCAGGAAATAAAACAACGCTTACATTAAGGTAAACTGTAGCCCTTCTGATTCCGCTTTAAATAATCCTTGTTTTCATTTACATAAATCATAATAAGTCAACTTTTGTGTCAACTTATTTCAGGACGAAGCACATTTAAAATAGAAAAAGTCCCGCTTATAAGCGGGACTTCTCATCCAGGGAGACTGAAGGGTTTCGAACCCTCGACCCTCAGAACCACAATCTGATGCTCTAACCAACTGAGCTACAGCCTCCGTATCCGGCGACAAAAATAATGGAATTCAGTTTTACAAGCAAATCAACATCAATACAATTCAAAAAATAAACGTTCTTTGCGCTTTATCGGCTAAAAAAATATGAATTATTGGTTATTGCTTATCCCTGTTATTTCAGCATTTATAGGATGGTTCATCAATTCAATAGCTGTTAAATTACTGTTTCATCCACACAACCCAGTTAATATCTTAGGGTATACTGTTCAGGGTGTTTTTCCTAAAAGACAGGAACAGTTTGCAGAACAGGCAGGAAAACTGCTGGCAAAAGAATTATTTTCCTTTTCAGATATTGAACAAAAGATCATTAACCCTGAAAATTTGAAGAAGGTTCTTCCTCAACTGGAAATTCATATTGATCATTTTCTGCGGGTAAAGCTTGGTAAAAGCATGCCAATGATCGGTATGTTCATTGGTGATAAAACAATCGATAAACTGAAAGCTGTTTTCCTCGAAGAACTGGAGACTCTTTTTCCTAAAATGATGCAGGAATATGTTGCTACCCTGAAAAACCAGCTTAACCTTGAAGAAATTGTATCGGAGAAAATAAAAAACTTCCCCATCGATCAATTGGAAGTCGCACTCAGTCAGGGAATGGCTAAAGAACTCCGTTTCGTTAAAATCCTTGGAGGTGTAACAGGCTTCTTTATTGGCCTGTTACAGCTTATCATTACCCTTCTTACGCAATAGTTTCCACTCGTCACAAACCAAAACCTCCCGGTTAAACATTTGCCGTCTATTCCGGTTATTGATACCATTTATACTAAATGAATATGAAACATCTTAAAATTAAAGCAAATTTGCACCTCGCAAAAAAATCAACTAACATGAAATTTGTTCTCAGCCTTATTATTTGTTTTCTCAGTTTACAGTTATCTGCGCAAATGCCGGGTGGAGCAGGTGGCGGAAGAAACGGTGGTGCTCAAATGAACATGGGCAGACTGTATGGTAAAATTCTTGATTCAAAAACCGGTAAACCGATTGACGCCGCATCTATTCAACTCATTCAAAATAAATTTGACAGCACCACTAAAACAAGAAAAGATGTAATTGTGAATGGTCAGCTTACTGTTGCCAATGGCGACTTCAGTCTGGAAGGTGTTAATATTATGGTTCCTTATAAACTGAAAGTAACGGCTATTGGTTATATAACCATTGAGCAAAAAGTTGCATTTACGCTCAATATGAACGGAGGTGGAGATATGAGCTCAATGCTGAACAGTATTGATAAAGATCTTGGTAATATTAAATTAGAAACAGATATTAAAGAATTGGGCGAAGTTGTTGTAACAGGTGATAAACCAATGTTACAGCTTGGTATTGATCGTAAAATATTCAACGTTGAAAAAAATATCGTTTCGCAAGGTGGTACAGGTGTTGACATTATGCGTAATGTACCAACCGTAACAGTAGATATTGATGGCAACATTACTCTTCGTAACAGTGCCCCGCAAATTTTTGTTGATGGCAGACCAACTACATTAACACTCGATCAAATTCCTGCTGATGCAATAGCCAGTGTTGAACTAATCACAAATCCTTCAGCTAAATTTGATGCAAGCGGCGGACAATCTGCTATCATCAATATTGTATTGAAAAAGAACCGCCGGGTTGGTTACAGTGGTGGTGTTCGTGTTGGCGTGGATATGCGTGGTAAAGTAAATGGTGGAGTAGATTTAAATGTACGCCAGGGTAAGGTTAACTTCTTTGCCAACATCGGTGTGAACCAGCGTAAATCCATTTCTTTTGGTGAAACAAACCGTACAAATCTTTTAGATACCTACGACAATACTCTTTTTACCCGTAACAGAAATACGAGTAATGGTTTGTTTGGGTTTGGAAGAGCAGGATTCGATTTTCTCATCGACAACAGAAATACAATTACAATTTCAGGTTCACTTATGAGAGGTAATTTTAAAGGCTTAGATGAAAATACCATTCATTACGACACGCTTGAACCAACATTTAAACGGATTAATGAAGACCGTTATACAAACAGTAAGTTTGAAATGCGTAACACGGGTGGTCAGATAAGTTACAAACATAATTTTCCAAAAGCAGGTAAAGAGTGGACTGCTGATATAAACTATAACAGCAGCCATAATGTAAATGATCAGGATATCTTTTATACACGTTTTGATGCAGGAGGAACGCAGCTTTCACCAACATCTAACCAGGGTGTTGATGGAGGTGGTGAAAGCAAATTGCTTGTTACCCAAACTGATTACAGCGATCCGATCAGTGCAAACATAAAACTCGAAGGAGGTTTACGTTCGCAGGTACGCTGGTTCCAGAGTTTTCAAAGGAACTCCCTGAACGGTGTATACAATCCACTCATCAGTAATGAATACAAATATGTTGATTATGTAACCGCAGCATATGCTACTTATTCACAGAAAATAACGAAAGCAAATTTTAATTACCAGATTGGCTTACGAGTTGAAAGTTCAAAATACGATGGTGAGCAGGTTGGTAAAACAATCCGTTACAACAACCAGTTTCCGTTGGCTTTCTTCCCAAGTGCATTCCTTTCAAAAACATTTAAAGGAAAGCAGGATATGCAGCTGAATTACAGCCGCCGAATCAACCGTCCGAATTTTTTCCAGTTGTTACCGAACACAGATTACAGTGATATCTTTAATTTTCAGACAGGTAATCCAAACCTGAAACCTGAGTTTACCAACTCACTGGAATTAACCTATCAAAAAACATACGGCGAAAAAAACAATACATTCCTGGCAACTGTTTTTGGTAAGCAAACCAATAATCTTATTTCCCGCTACCAGAGTTTTGATAAGTTAGGCGACAGTAACGATTCTGCATTAATCAGCACTTATATCAATGCATCACGAAGCTATGCAGTTGGTCTTGAACTGGTATTCCGTAACACCGTAACCAAATGGTGGGAGATTAATTACAACGCCAATATTTATTATTCAAAAATTGAAGGCAGTGCTGAACTACCTGATCTTGCGAATGAACGTACCAGCTATTTCATCAAACTTAATAACTCGTTTAAATTCGGCAAGGGCTGGAGCATGCAGTTAAGTGGTGATTATAATTCAAAATCAATCCTGCCTCTTTCCGGCGGACGCAACAGTGGCGGCGGTGGCCGTGGCGGTGGTGGATTTGGCGGCGGCGGAATGGGCGGTGGCAATATATCAACCACACAGGGTTATATAGCTGACAACTATTA
>JANOIQ010000206.1:0-3677 GCA_031407835.1 Chitinophagaceae bacterium | reverse complement strand
ATTGGCAGGTGCCAGTCTCTTTTCTATTTTTACAGTACCAAAAATCAAAAACATGAAAAAGAAACTTCTCTTCCTTACTCTTATTTGCGTAGCAGCAATAATGGCTGCCCCCGTATCTGTAAAAGCTCAAAGCGATTACTATTATTACGAAAGTATCTCCAATCCGAGCAAAACCATCAACTTTTTGATTGGAGTGTATGTAAACAAAAACGAATTCATTACCCGTGATGACGGTACCGGTTATACCAAAATGCAGATTGCAGTTATTAACCAGGAGGGCGCTAATACGTTGAAGTGGAACGATTACAAGATCTACATCAAGTTAAAAAACAACGATCTGTTTTACAGCTATACAACAAAGGCTGAAGATGGTGACCTGGCCTGTACATGGTCAGTAGAAGCGGGAAAAACTCACAAACAATTCGTATGTTTTGACAAAGCATTCGACATCGGGCAGATTGATATGGTCTGGCTTGGCATGAGCGACAACAAGTTTTTTGATCTTGTCCGTAGCGACAAGAAGTAATAACTCATTTTTTAGGTATAGCGACAGTCTTTATAGGGTGTCGCTTTTTTTATATAAAGCTGTACTAGTTTTTAAAGAGCAATGCTATTTAAAAATACAAAATTATTTAAGGACATCAAAAAATAGAAAAACTTAACTGATAGTGTTTTTTGGTTAATTTTATTCTTTTAATAAAATAGTTTTCAATTCGTTATATGAAACAATCAAATCTTCTTTTAATTCATTTATTGTTTTCGATAATATCTTATGGTCAAGTTTCTACTGTAGTTTGGGGAGAGGACTTAAAAATAAAGAATGACCCTGATAGAGTGAAAATAATCACAGCAGATGAAAGTGGAGTTTACATCCAGGATGCAAAGGAACGTTACTATATTTTTGGAGAGACTGGTAATGCGACGCTGATAAAATTTGATAAGTCACTAAATAAAGTGTATGAAGTAAATTATAAAAAGGATTTGAAAGGAAAAGAAATTAATCGGCTTATGGCTTTTAAAAATAAGCTTTTTATATTTACTGATACTTATAATAAGCCTACCAATGAAATGGTATGTTATGCATCAGAAATTGATAAAAATACAGGTAATTTAAATGGAGTTTGGAAAGAAATAATAAGATTGCCTCAAGGAAAAAAAGATTTTTATTATGATGTTAAAATAGCACCATCTGTCGATTCTTCTGTAATGGTAGTGACAGCTGATATTAGCAATGATGAAAAATCAAAACTGAAAGTTGCAATAATTGACGAATTACTTAATCAGAAATCTGTAACAAGTATCGACATTGATGTACCCGGCCCTCTCTTTGCACCAGAAGATATAATTCTTACTCCTGATCAAAAGATTATTGTTACAGGAAATGTTTATGAAGAAGAGCAAATAAAGAAAAAAGAAAAAGTATTTTTCTTCAAAAAAGTTTCTATTGAAATGTATAATCTTACAGGGGGAAAGGAGATGGAATTTCCAACACAAACAGAAGGGAAACTCTTAAAAAGAGCAAAAGTTGTGTGTTGCAAAAACGGGTTAATTTTTGTTTGTGGCTTTTTCTCATATGATGCCAGGACGAAAAAAGTAGAAGGGATATTAGTTAATAAATTTGATCCTAAAAACGGGAGTTTAATGTTGACGGGAGTAGAAACATTTGACGCTACAATTTTAAAAGACTTTGAAAGCGAAGGAGAAGAAGACGCAAATAGTAAAACAAAGCGAGATAAAGAGCCTGAAAAGGAAACTGAAATTTCAGTAGATTATATTTTCAGAAAAGTAGATGAGGGAAATGATAATTCAATTATTATTACTGCGGAAAAATTCACCATAGTTAACAGTTCTTATTTTACTTATGTTGAGTCGAATTTGCCCCGTGACAGATACGAAAAAAAAATCCTTTATACGTATCTATGCGGAAATTTATTAATGCTGAAAATCAAAAACGATGGGAAAATTGGTTTTATGAAAATTGTTCCTAAAGTTCAAGCCGAAATACATAATAGTTATGATTCTGATTTGGAGAAAGTAAGTCCTTTTGATTACTCTACTAATGTTAATTTTATTGCGCCTGGGAGTGGTAAACCCAATTTTGGGTCTTTCAACTATATACATCAACCTGGGAAACTTATCTATTATATTAATGATCATATTAAAAATGCAGAAGTTACTCAAAATGGAGATCGAGTAAAGATCGTTTCCAATTATGAGAAGTCAAAATGCTTCAGCTTAACATTAGATACAGAAGATGGAAGTGTTATAAGAGAAAAGGTTTTCAGTAATAATGATCAACCTGTAGGTATGATTCGACATGGGTTTGCAACACAAAACGAGCTATATTTTCTTGGTTTTAGAGAAAATAAATTGTCAACTCTAGCCAAAGCGTCTATCAGACTTGGGAAAATTTCAATAAAATAAAAGCTACCCATTACCTTTGCCCTCCCGATAACTATCGGGATTAAAAAAACTCTTTTATGTCTTTATTAGTTGTTGGCTCTATGGCATTTGATGCAATTGAAACTCCTTTTGGTAAAAGCGACCGGATCATTGGCGGTGCTGCTACTTATATTGCCTGGAGTGCTTCCAATTTTACACAGCCCATTAAGCAGTTGTCTGTTGTAGGTGGTGATTTTCCGAAAGAAGAACTGCAAATGCTGGAAGCCAGAGGTGTTGTAATGGATGGAGTTCAAATAAAAGAAAACGAAAAGTCTTTTTTCTGGAGTGGTAAGTACCATCTGGATATGAATACCCGTGATACATTGGATACACAACTCAACGTTTTGGCCAATTTCGACCCCATTGTTCCTGACAGCTACCAGGATTGTGAATACCTGATGCTGGGTAATCTTGCACCTGCTGTTCAGCTTGCAGTAATTAACCAAATGAAAGTAAAACCAAAGCTGGTGGTACTGGACACCATGAATTTCTGGATGGAAATTGCCATGCCTGACTTGGAGAAAGTGTTGGGCAAAGTGGATGTATTAATGGTGAATGACAGCGAAGCCCGTCAATTGAGTGCACAGTATTCACTTGTAAAAGCCGCCAAAGTAATTATGGAAATGGGGCCAAAATACCTGGTGATTAAAAAAGGTGAACATGGTGCCTTGCTTTTTCATGAAGACAATGTATTCTTTGCTCCTGCTTTGCCGTTAGAGGAAGTATTTGACCCAACCGGTGCAGGTGATACATTTGCCGGAGGTTTTATTGGTCATATTGCCAAAACAAACGATATCAGTTTTGAAAATATGAAAACTGCCATCATTGTAGGAAGTGCACTGGCCAGTTTCTGTGTAGAAAAATTCGGTACTGAAAGACTGAAAGAAATTTCAAGAAAAGATATTGAAGGCCGTATTCAGCAGTTTGTACAATTGGTGAATTTTGATATTGAACTGGTTTAAAAGCCGCATTTCTCTTTCCTTCATCATCTGCTTACCAATGCTTTTTTTAAGCTGCGGTCAATGATTTGCCCCATGCTGGTGCATTTTGCAAAGATCGGATCCTGGTAATGCTCTGCTAATTCCTGTGCAAGCTGTTTTGTTTTTTCAGTGGTTGACACCTGTTCTTTCAACAATACATCTCTTAAATCTTTTAGTCTGTGGCGTTCAGCTTTTAAACGCCGGGCAATGACCGCTCTTTCTTCCTGCTGGTATTGCTGAATCGCTTCTTTATTC
>JANOIQ010000180.1:0-15862 GCA_031407835.1 Chitinophagaceae bacterium | reverse complement strand
TGAACTGCTGGCAGAACAGGGAAAGGAATTTATCCGCCTGGCAGTAACAGGAAATTATTACTTCAACTACAATTCAAAACTGGGTGCAGATATCCGCATTTTTGCAGGCAAGTTTATTTACCTCGGTTCAAAAACCATCAGTAAGCAATTCAATACCGATCCTTATCATTTAAATATGTCGGGCCCCAAAGGCTACGAAGATTATACATACAGTAATTACTTTATTGGCCGCAATGAATTTGAAGGTTTTGCCAGTCAGCAGATTATGATGAGAGATGGCGGCTTTAAAGTTCGTACCGATTTACTGGCAGCCAAAATCGGCAAGACAGATGACTGGTTAATGGCGATGAATTTCGTGACGGATATTCCTGATCAGATCAATATTCTAAAACTGTTCCCTGTAAAAATTCCATTAAAAGTATACGTTGATATCGGCACTTATGCAGATGCATGGAAAGCAAATGCAAGTACCGGAAGAGTTTTATATGATGCAGGTTTGCAAATGTCATTCCTGAAAAATACAATCACTGTTTATGTTCCGTTATTATACAGCAAAGTGTACAGGGATTATTTTGAATCGACCATTACTGAAAAACGCTTTTTGAAAAACATTGCTTTCAGTATCGATATACAAAACCTCAGTCTGAAAAAATTTGACCGGCGCATGCCTTTTTGATGCAGCAAATCAACTACATACCACAGTCAGAAATTGATAAAACAAAATGGGATAACTGCATTGACCATTCTGTGAACGGTTTAATTTACGGTTACTCCTGGTACCTCGATGCAATGGCTGATCAATGGGATGCATTGGTGTTAAATGATTATGAAGCTGTAATGCCACTTACCTGGAATAAGAAATATGGCATTCATTATTTGTTTCAGCCTTACTTCTGTGCAAGTCTTGGTGTATTCTCAAAAAAGGAAATAGATAAAGAAACCGTTGAAGCATTTCTGAAAACAATTCCGGCCAAGTTTAAGTATTTTGATATTTACCTGAATCAACAGAATTTTTTCAGTGTAACTGATTACCCGTTAACTGAACGTATCAACTATGTACTTCCACTTGAAAAAGATTACGAAACCATCAGCTTAGCTTACCGATCCAATTTGAAACGTAATATAAAAAAAGCCGAAACAAGTGGTTTGCTTGTAAAAGAAGGAATTGAGTTGAATGAAATCATTTCACTGGCAAAAGATACTATGCAACGGATTTCATCCATCACTGATGAACAGATCAGCAGGTTTCAAAAAGTAGTTGAAGAAGCAGAAAAAAAGCAAAAGGTTGAAACGCTTGGTATTTATTCCAGAGCTGATGACTTACTTGCTTCAGCAGTATTTCTTTTTTCACATCACCGTTGGTATTATATTCTTGTCGGCAATCACCCAAATGGAAAAACATTGGGAGCTTCGCATTACCTGATTGACTGCTTTATAAAAAAACATGCTGCAACTCCCACCCTGCTTGATTTTGAAGGAAGTGATATCCGCAACCTTGCATTCTTCTACAGCAGTTATGGTGCAACGGAGGAGAGATATCCTGCGTTACGTATGAACAGGTTACCTAAATTTTTAAAATGGTTGAAAGATTGATACCCCGTATGACGCCCACGACTGATGGAATTCAGCCTTCCAGTATCTTCTCTGCTATTACAAGATCAATTGGGTTGGTGATCTTAATATTGGTTTCTTCACCTTGTACCAAGGTTACTTTCAATCCAAATGCTTCCACTACATTCGCTTCATCGGTAAAGCGTTCTTTATAATCAATAGCAAAAGCCGGCAATAAAATTTTACTGTGAAAAGTTTGCGGAGTTTGAACAAGACGGAGTTTGGTTCTGTCAACAGGATCATTGCCGTCATCTGTAATCATTCTTGCACTATCCCTGCATTCAACAGCGGGAATAGCACTGCCTGTTTCCAACGCAGTCGTGTAACAGCGCTGAATCAATTCTTCACTTACTAAACAACGAACTCCATCATGCACAAAAATGATTGACTCTTCACTGATCAACTTTAACCCATTCTGTACAGAATGAAATCTTGTTTCACCTCCAACTGTTAACTGAATTTGTTGTTCATCAAAAAAACCATCCACAATTTCTTTCCCAAGCTCCAGGTGTTCTTCAGGCAGTACAATGATAACATGAATAGCAGGAACAGCTTTCAGAAAAGCATCAATGGTATAATACAGAACAGGTTTGTTCTTCAGTAATAAAAATTGTTTGGGAAGTGCTGAACCCATTCGTTTACCTGCACCACCGGCCACAATTACAGCATATGTTTTCATCATTCAAAGATACTACTTCGCTCATTTGCCAGCGCATCCTTATACAATCTAAAACAAAAAGTCTTTTAATCTATACAATACAAAGTAAGTGAGAGTTATCTATCTGTAGATGGCAATTAGTTTTTCACCATTACTATTCTGCATGGCTCGGTACATACCATCACTGTTAAATACAAGGGCTGTATTTCCTTTTGCATCCACACCAATCATTCCTCCTTCACCCTTTATTTTTACTAATTTATCCAGTGTAACAAAATCCATTGCTTGCTGTAAACTCATTCCTTTATACTCCATTAAACAACTTACATCGTAAGCAGCAACAGCTTTTAAAAAAAGTTCACCATGACCTGTACAGGAAATGGCACAGGTTTTATTATTTGCATAAGTACCTGCACCAATGATGGGACTGTCACCAATGCGGTTATAGTTTTTATTTGTCATTCCGCCTGTACTTGTTGAAGCGGCAACATTTCCAAAACGGTCACAGGCAACTGCACCAACTGTTCCAAACTTCTTGCCCTCCGTAACTTTAGTGGAGGAGGGTTTTTCTGTTTGAATATTATGATCCAGTGCAATCACATCTCCATTCTTCACCAGCTGCCATTGATCATACCGGAATTGTGAAAAGAAATAGTTTTCATCTTCAATTTTCAAACCCTGTTGTTTTGCAAATTGCAAAGCGCCTTCTCCGCTCAATAAAACATGCTCACTCTTCTGCATGATTGCTAATGCAAGTTCAACCGGATTTTTAACAGAGCTTACGCCTGCAACTGCACCAGCATCTAATGTTTTCCCATCCATGATGGCAGCATCCATTTCATGTGTGCCGTTTTTTGTAAACACAGAACCTTTGCCAGCATTGAACATGATGCAATCCTCCAGTGAAATAACCGCAGCAGCAACAGCATGCAATGCAGTTCCTCCATTTTCCAAAACAGAATAGCCTGTAGACAATGCTTCCTGCAAACCCTTGCTGTAAGCAGCTTCCAGCTCAGCAGTCATATCCTGTTTCAGGATTGTACCTGCGCCACCATGTATTGCAATTGAAAATTGATTCATTTGAAAGAATGAAAATGATTTGTTCAAAATTAGCTATTTCCCTGATGTAGAATTGAATACATTAAGTAGCTGACCTTTATTCGTTAATCGGCAATCTATCCAGCTCTCTTTTTATGTGCATCTTGTCAATCATTCCCAAAACTATAAATATTTCCCATCTTGTTCTTGCATTCTATAAAAAATTGTTTTGGCAATCCTCTCTCAAAACTTATTCTAGCTACAATTTTGGGATCGCAATCCTTACTATCTTTATTTTCAAAAATAAGTTCATTGTCATCAATTTTCGTCGGCAAATCATAAGTCATCCCAACATAGTAATTACCCAAATACTGGTTTTGTTCACTATAAATAACAATTCTACTCGTGGCCCTTGGTACAATGCCCCAATACCATTTTGAAATTAGGATTTTGAAAACACGGCCGTCTTTTGTCCTTAGTTTGCCTAAATAACTTATTTCAGTTCTGTTATGATCATCCTTTTTTGTACGATCGAATACATATGTTACCCCAATACTGTCGTTTCGTAATACTGCTTGTCTATCCATATTGGGATTGACTTGACCAAATGAAACTATAAATCTTGTACACAGAACAATAAGTAATAAGTAATGTATCATAGAATTGCGCATAACAGACAGAATTGACGAATCATGTAAGTAAGAGCTTGCATTCTTGCAGCAATCTTTCTTTATTGATCGCGGCAGTTCCTACTTCTTCACAAACCAACCCACCGGCGATGTTAGCCATTTCAGCCATTAGCTTTACATCTTTTGTTGCCGCATAAACCAATGAAGCAACTGCAATCACCGTATCACCTGCTCCGCTTACGTCTGCAATATTGCGGATATGGGTTGGGATAATTCCTGCTTCTGTTTCATTATTGTAAAACACCCCTTTTTCAGAAAGAGTAATGAATGAAGTATGATGTTGTAATTTTTCTGCCAGTTTCGTATGAATTGATTTGAGCGTTTCTTCATTCACATCTTCAACCAGTAAATTCAACCCTTCTTTTACTTCTTTTAAATTTGGCTTGAAAATATCCACTTCTTTATAGCTGAAGAAATTCTTCCGCTTGGGATCAACTGCTGTTACAATGCCATGATGTTTGCAAAGGTCAATTGCTTTCTGAATAATCAGTTCAGTTAATACTCCTTTATTGTAATCTTCAAAAATAAGTACATGCGGTTTTTCCTGTGCAATAAATGTTTGTAGTGCAAGTATCAACCTGTTTTCATCTTCATACCAGAGATCATGCGTGATTTCAGTATCCAGCCGCATCATTTGCTGGTTACGGCTGATGATTCTTGTTTTACTGGTTGTGATGCGTTTGCTGCTGTTGAGTAAAAAATCGGTTTTAATCTTTTTTTCCTGCAGCAGCTGATTCAGCAGCTTTCCTTCTTCATCATTTCCTATTATACTCAGCATTGAAACAGATGCACCAAGTGATGCAATATTCAATGCCACATTTGCTGCACCACCAATGCGGTATTCTTTTTTGTCTAATGAAACAATGGGAACCGGCGCTTCGGGAGAGATACGGTCTACATGACCCCACATATAGGTATCAAGCATTACATCACCAATTACTCCCACTTTTATTTGTGATAGCTTTTCAAATAACTCATCAAAATTATACCCACTCATCTTTATGCTGTTTTCTTTTTACTTGCAACTGCAAGGTAATAAACAGGAATACCAATTAATACAATGATTAAACCAGGCCATGTAAATTCAGGTTTGAAGATGATAAGCAGAATACAAAAAGCAAGTCCCATAATAATATACATAATGGGGAGCAATGGATATCCGAATGCTTTATAAGGTCGTTCAATATCCGGTCGCTTTTTACGGAGAATAAATATGCCGCCTATAGTTAACATGTAAAACAGCACTACAACAAAAGAGATCATATCCAGCAGCTGCCCATACTTTCCACTTACACTCCATAAACAGGCAATAACACATTGAACCCATAAACTCCATTGCGGAACAGAAAATTTATTCAGCTCGCCGGCCTGTTTAAAAAACAAACCGTCTTTTGCCATAGTATAATATACTCTTGCGCCTGCAAGGATTAACCCATTGTTACAACCAAAGGTTGAAACCATAATCATTAATGCAATGATGATTGTACCTGCATTACCAAAGATCACATTTGATGCAGCAACTGCTACCCTGTCTTTTTCTGCTGAAGCAATTTCCTGCAATGGTAGAACAGCAGTGTACATTACATTGGCAGAAACATAAATGATTGTAACGATCAATGTACCTAAGAATAAACTTAACCCGATATTTCGCTTAGGGTTTTTAATTTCCCCCGCAATGAACGTAACATTATTCCATGCATCGCTGCTGAAGATTGAACCAACCATGGCTGCAGCTATTGCTCCTAATGCAGCGATCGTTGTTAAACTGGCTGTTGTTCCATCTTTGCTTAAAGATTGAATCGTCCATGCATTCGACCAGTTGGCAGTCCACACATCGCCTTTCATTAAGATTAAACCAAAAATGATCAATCCAAATAAACTCAGCAGTTTTGTAACAGTAAAAGTGGTTTGAATATATTTTCCTTCTTTCACTCCTCTTGTATTAATAAAAGTGAGCAGGATAATTAATGCAATAGAAACAAGCTGAGCAGGAGATATTTTAATAAATCCAAGATCAAAAGCTACCAGGTCTTCACTTACACCCGGAATTAAATAGGCCAGAAATTTTGAGAAAGCAACACCAACTGCTGCAATGGTTGCGGTTTGAATAACGGTAAAGAAACTCCACCCATACAGAAATCCGAGTAATGGATTATAGGCTTCTTTCAGATACACATACTGTCCACCGGCTTTTGGATACATACCGCTTAATTCACCATAACTCACAGCTGCCGTTAAAGTCATAAACCCGGTTAATAACCAAACAACAATTAACCAGCCGGCACTGCCTACATTCCTGGTAATATCGGCACTTACAATAAAAATGCCTGAGCCGATCATAGAACCGGCTACCACCATTGTGGCATCAAATAAACTGAGCGATGGTTTGAATTCTTTTTCTGAAGACATAGCAGTGATTTCGTTTCAAAAATTGAAACGGAAGATAAGGATTAATCTGAAACCTTATTTGTTCTTTGATTGCTGGTAGGCTTCATTTAAGCCCTTTACAACCTGGGGAGTAATATTAAATGCTGTGTCTTTAAAGTACAGTGTAGGGTTTCCTTCCTGGGTTGAAAAAATGAAATTGTACTTACCACCTTTATTGAATTCCTTCAGGTAATCATTTATTTTTTTCTGAATATCATCAATTGCCTTTGCCTGGCTTTCCAGGTGCTGGCCCTGCAGGGTTTGCTGGCGCTGACCAATCTGCTGATAACGGGCTTGATATTCCTGCTGAAATTTTTCTGCCTCCATTTGAGTAATGGCCTGTCCTTTCTTTAAAAACTCAATCCGGTCCTTCTCCAGTTTATTCAACTCCGACTGAATTTGATTTTCAATCCGCTGCTTGTCTCTTTCAATGTCAGCATTCTTGAGTTTAAAATACTCGTAGTATTTCTGAATGGTATCCAGATCAATATAAGCAACAGATAATTGCTGAGGACTTGCTGAAGCCGTGTCTCTTGAACTTTGCTTAACCGTTTCCAACGGCGATTTTTTTCCGGAAAAATGCAACACAAATAAAACCACTACAGCAGCTGTTATTAACAGCAAAAGAATTGTTTGAAAATTTTTCATATTCAGGTGAGCAAAGTAAAGGAATCTCACCGAGTATAGAAAATGGAAAGTAATTTTAAGATTGCCTTAACAGCATAAAAAAAGTCCCCCGTTTACTGGGGGACTTGGAGTATAATAATCTTATGAATTATTCTTCCTCATCAAAGCTCATGGCTTCTTTGGTTGTAAGAAGTAATTCATACTCTTCCTTACTTCCTACGATCATGTTCTCGAATTCACGTAAGCCTGTACCAGCCGGGATTGGGTGCCCGGTGATTACGTTCTCTTTCAAACCTAACAGATCATCAGTTTTACCCTCAATGGCTGCAGTGCTTAGTACTTTCGTTGTTTCCTGGAACGATGCCGCAGAAATCCAGCTTTGTACACCCAATGATGCCTTGGTAATACCCAGCAACACAGGTTGTGCAGTTGAAGGATGTGCATCCCTTACTTCAATCAGCTTTTTATCTGCACGACGCAACTGGCTGTTTTCTTCACGGTATTCACGAACAGTTACAATCTGACCAGGGCGTACTTTATTGCTGTCTCCCGGCTCAGTTACAACTTTCTTATCAAAGATGCGGTCGTTCTCTTCATTGAATTCAAAACGATCAACCAAATCTTCTTCCAGGAACTTCGTATCACCTGCATCAATGATTTCAACTTTCTTCATCATTTGGCGAACGATTACTTCAATGTGTTTATCATTGATACGTACACCCTGCAAACGATATACTTCCTGAATTTCATTTACCACATATTCCTGAACGGCAAACGGACCTTTGATCGTTAAGATATCAGCAGGAGCAATTGCACCATCACTTAATGGAACACCGGCTTTAATGAAATCACCTTCCTGTGCAAGAATCTGGCGTGTTAAAGGAACAAGATATTTCTTTATTACATCATCCTTGCTTGTTACAATGATTTCCCTGTTACCACGCTTAATTACTCCAAAAGTAACTACACCGTCAATTTCAGATACAACAGCGGGGTTACCCGGATTTCTTGCTTCAAACAATTCAGTTACACGTGGAAGACCACCCGTGATATCACGAAGTTTACCAAGTACACGTGGAATTTTAACCAATACTTGTCCTGCAGTCACTTCTTCACCTTCTTCAATTACAATGTGTGAACCAACCGGCAAGTTATAGGATTTAATATCTTTTCCACCTTCAACCAATATCGCAGGGATCTTGGTTTTATCTTTTGTTTCAATTACCACTTTCTCACGGTGACCTGTTTGTTCATCGGCCTGCTCACGGAAAGTAATACCATCAAGAATATTCTCTAACTTAATCTTACCTGCTATTTCAGCCACAATTACGTTATTGAACGGATCCCATGTACAGATCGCTTCACCTTTCTTAATCTGCTGTCCTTCTTTTATATTCAATGTAGCACCGTACGGAATATTGTTCGTAATGAGTAAGCGGTCATTCTTTACATCCATGATTCTTACTTCACCTGTACGGCCAATAACCAACTGTACTTTCTTACCATCGTTGCCTGTCGCAGTTACTGTACGTAACCCATCAAACTGAATGGTACCATCAAATTTTGCAAAGAGAGAAGATTCAACTGATGCTGAACCAGCCACACCACCTACGTGAAACGTACGGAGTGTTAACTGTGTACCCGGCTCACCAATTGATTGAGCGGCAATAATACCAACTGCATCACCTTTCTGTGCAATTACACCTGTTGCAAGGTTTTTACCATAACACTTCACACACACACCACGCTTGCTTTCGCAGGTTAATACAGAACGTATATCAACTGTTTCAATTCCACTGTCTTCAATTTGCTTGGCAATAGCTGCTGTAATTTCGCTGCCTGCAGCAATAATGAGCTGCTCGGTTTGAGGTTCGTACACATCATGCAATGATGTGCGGCCTGCAATACGATCACTCAATGGTTCAATAACATCTTCGTTATCTTTTAATGCACTGGTTGCAATACCACGCAATGTTCCGCAATCCTCATCTTTAATGACTACATCCTGTGCAACGTCAACCAAACGACGTGTTAAGTAACCGGCATCCGCTGTCTTCAGTGCTGTATCGGCCAAACCTTTACGGGCACCATGGGTAGAGATAAAGTAATCCAATACACTTAAGCCATCTTTAAAGTTGCTCAATACAGGATTTTCAATGATCTCACTTCCGGTAGAACCTGATTTTCTTGGCTTCGCCATCAAACCTCTGATACCAGCCAACTGTTTTACCTGCTGTTTGCTACCACGGGCTCCGCTATCCAGCATCATAAACACAGAGTTGAACCCTTGTTTATCAGTTGCCATTTCACGGATCAATGTTTCAGTTACACGTGTATCAACACGACTCCAGATATCAATGATCTGGTTGTAACGTTCATTGTTGGTGATGAGACCCATATTATAACTATCCCATACTTCATTTACTTCACCCTGTGCATTTTCAACTAACTGTTCCTTAATTTCAGGAACGAGAAGATCATTAATGTTAAACGACAATCCACCCTGGAAAGCTGTACGGAAACCAAGTGTTTTGATTTCATCCAGGAATTTCGCAGTTTTTGGAACGTTGGTAATTTCAATGATATCACCAATGATTTCACGCAGATTCTTCTTCGTTAATAATGTATTTACAAAGCCTACTTCTTTAGGAACAAACTGATTAAAGATTACACGACCTACTGTTGTTTCAGTAAGCTTGTTTACAATCTTTCCATTTTCACGAACGTTCAAACGCACCCTGATCCAGGCATGCAGATCAACCTGCTTTTCATTGTAGGCAATGATTACTTCTTCAGGAGAATAAAACGCCTTACCCTGTCCTTTTACAATTTCAGTATCAGTTGTTTTCTTTCCTTTAGAAATATAATACAGCCCTAACACCATGTCCTGTGAAGGAAGAGTAATTGGTGTACCGTTCTGCGGGTTAAGAATGTTGTGCGATGCAAGCATCAGTAATTGTGCTTCCAGTACAGCAGCATTGCTTAACGGAACGTGTACGGCCATCTGATCACCATCGAAATCGGCGTTGAACGCAGAACAAACCAATGGGTGTAATTGAATGGCTTTACCTTCAATCAGTTTTGGCTGGAAGGCCTGGATAGATAAACGGTGCAATGTTGGGGCACGGTTTAGCATGATCGGATGACCTTTCAATATATTTTCAAGAATATCCCAAACAACGGCTTCTTTCTTATCAACTAATTTTCTTGCACTCTTCACCGTTTTTACGATACCTCTTTCAATCAACTTGCGAATGATAAATGGCTTGAACAATTCAGCAGCCATATCTTTTGGTAAACCGCACTCATGCAATTTCAACTCTGGGCCTACCACAATAACTGAACGACCGGAATAGTCAACACGCTTACCAAGTAAATTCTGACGGAAACGACCCTGCTTTCCTTTTAATACATCACTCAATGATTTCAATGCACGTCCGCCTTCAGCTTTCACTGCATTTGATTTTCTTGAGTTATCGAATAATGAATCAATTGCTTCCTGTAACATACGTTTCTCGTTACGAAGGATTACTTCCGGAGCTTTAATCTCCAATAATCTTTTCAAACGATTATTACGGATAATTACACGACGGTATAAATCATTCAGATCAGAAGACGCAAAACGTCCACCATCCAAAGGAACTAAGGGGCGAAGTTCAGGAGGTATAACCGGAATGTACTGCATCACCATCCACTCAGGGCGGTTGGTAATACGCAGATTCGCATCACGGAAAGCTTCTACAACGCTCAAACGCTTTAACGCATCTGCTTTACGTTGCTGTGAAGTTTCAGTTGCTGCTGCATTACGCAAATCATAACTCAACTGATCCAGATCAATGCGCTGCAACATATCATGTACAGCTTCAGCGCCCATCTTGGCGATGAATTTCATTGGGTCTTCATCAGGTAAGTACTGATTATCTTTTGGTAAAGTATCCAGCATATCCAGGTATTCTTCTTCAGTAAGAAGATCACCCATCTTCATGGTTTCTTTTACGCCGGGTTGTATTACAACATAGCGTTCGTAGTAAACGATGGTCTCTAATTTCTTAGAGCTTACGCCTAACAGATAACCAATCTTATTTGGTAATGATTTGAAGTACCAGATATGAACAACAGGCACAACTAATTTGATGTGTCCCATTCTTTCACGACGTACTTTCTTCTCCGTTACTTCCACACCGCAACGATCGCACACAATACCCTTGTAACGGATACGCTTGTACTTGCCGCAGGCACATTCGAAATCTTTTACCGGACCAAAAATCCGTTCGCAGAACAAACCATCACGTTCAGGTTTGTAAGTACGGTAGTTAATGGTTTCTGGCTTTAACACTTCACCAAAACTGCGTTCCAGAATTGTATCAGGAGATGCAAGTCCGATGGTGATTTTTGAAAAAACTGGCCTCTGACGATTTTCTTTTCTGAATGCCATATCAAATATTGCTTTAAGCTTTTAGCCGCAAGCTGTTCGCTTTTGGCGTGATAATATTGTTTTCTTTTCCGGCTTACAGCGTGCAGCTTTCAGCCAGCAGCTTTATTTCTTACTCTTCAAATCTAAGATCAAGACCCAAGCCTCTTAATTCATGAACCAATACATTGAATGATTCAGGAATACCAGGGCGTGGAACGTTATCACCTTTAACAATGGCTTCATAGGTTTTTGCACGACCCATGATGTCATCAGATTTGAGTGTAAGTAATTCCTGTAAAATGTTAGATGCACCATATGCTTCCAGTGCCCAAACCTCCATTTCACCAAAACGCTGACCACCGAACTGTGCTTTACCACCCAACGGCTGTTGCGTAATTAAGCTGTATGGTCCAATAGAACGGGCGTGCATCTTATCATCAACCATGTGATGCAGTTTTATCATGTAGATGATACCAACAGTTGCTTTCTGGTGGAAGCGTTCACCTGTTTCACCATCATATAAATAAGTATGACCAAATTTCGGTAAGCCTGCTTCTGTAATATGATTGGCAATTTCTTCTACACTAGCACCATCAAAGATTGGAGTGGCGAATTTCACACCCAGTTTTTCACCAGCCCATCCAAGTACAGTTTCATAAATCTGTCCAAGGTTCATACGACTTGGTACACCCAATGGATTCAATACAATATCAACTGGAGTTCCATCTTCTAAGAACGGCATATCTTCCTGACGAACGATCCTGGCTACAATACCTTTGTTACCATGACGGCCGGCCATCTTATCACCTACTTTCAGTTTACGCTTAACAGCTAAATAAACTTTAGCAAGCTTCAATACACCTGCCGGTAATTCATCACCAATAGAGATGTTGAATTTCTCTCTCTTGTAACGGCCCAACTCTTCGTTGAACTTAATATTGTAGTTGTGTAATAACTGGTTGATCCATTCATCAGTTGTTGCATCGCCTGTCCAGCCTAACGGGTTAACGTTGGCATAGTCAACTGTTGCAAGGTTTTTCTGATTAAACTTCGCTCCTTTGCCAATCAATGATTCACCAAAGTTGTTGTTAACGCCAGCTGAAGTTTTGCTTTGCAGCAAAGACAACAGTTTGCTTAATAACACATCAAGCAGATCAGTTGTATTTTTTTCGTGGATCTTCTCAACTTTTTCAAGTAATGCCTTTTCACGGATCTTACCGTTCTTATCTTTCTTAGCACGTTGGAATAACTTCTTATCAATCACAACACCTTCTGTTCCGCTTGGAGCTTTCAGTGAGGCATCTTTTGCATCACCTGCTTTATCACCAAAGATGGCACGTAACAACTTCTCTTCAGGAGTTGGATCGCTTTCGCCTTTTGGAGTGATTTTACCAATAAGGATATCACCTTCTTTAATAGCAGCACCAATACGGATGATACCATTCTGATCCAGATCTTTTGTTGCTTCCTCACTTACGTTTGGAATATCTGGTGTCAGTTCTTCTTCACCTAATTTGGTATCACGAACTTCCAGTTCAAATTCATCAACATGAATAGAAGTAAACAAATCTTCTTTTACAACTTTTTCATTGATAACGATGGCATCTTCAAAGTTGTAACCTTTCCATGGCATGAAGGCCACTTTCAGATTACGTCCCAATGCGAGTTCACCATTCTTCACTGCATAACCTTCTGTAAGGAAGTCACCTTCTTTTACAGCCTGACCTTTTAATACAGCAGGCATCAGGTTAATACATGTGCTTTGGTTTGTTTTGATGAACTTGGTGAGTTTGTAAATTTTCAGGTCTTCTTCAAAACTTACCAGACGTTGTTCTTCATTCCTGTTATAACGAACATGAATTTCATTGGCGTCAACATATTCAACCACGCCTGTTCCTTCAGCATTCAACTGAATACGGCTATCTCTTGCTGCCATTCCTTCCAGACCGGTACCAACGATTGGAGCCTGCGGACGTACAAGCGGAACCGCCTGACGTTGCATGTTTGATCCCATCAAAGCACGGTTGGCATCATCATGTTCAAGGAATGGAATTAACGAAGCACTCAAACCAACAATCTGGTTTGGAGCAACGTCCATATATTCTACATCTGCTTTATCAAGAATCGGGAAATCACCACTTTCTCTTGAGCGAACTTTTTCTTCTATGATATGTCCTTTATCATCAACCGCAATATTTACCTGTGCAATCTTGGCTGTATCTTCTTCTTCCGCACTCAGGTAAGTAAGATGTTTCATATCCACTTTGCCATTGTCTACTTTACGGTAAGGAGTTTCAATAAAGCCCATATCATTAACTGTAGCATGTACACACAACGTAGAGATCAAACCAATGTTTGGACCTTCCGGTGTTTCAATTGTACACAAACGGCCATAGTGAGAATAGTGAACGTCACGAACCTCGAACCCCGCTCTTTCACGACTCAAACCACCAGGCCCGAGCGCTGAGATACGACGCTTGTGCGTAATTTCAGAAAGAGGATTTGTCTGATCAAGGAACTGTGATAACTGTGATGTACCAAAGAAAGAGTTGATTACAGAAGACAACGTTCTTGCATTGATCAGATCAACAGGGGTGAACACCTCATTATCACGTACGTTCATTCTTTCACGAATGGTACGAGCCATACGTGCAAGACCTACACCAAACTGAGCATATAACTGCTCACCTACTGTACGTACACGACGGTTGCTCAGGTGATCAATATCATCAATATCAGCTTTGGCATTTGTTAACCTAACCAGATATTTAATGATAGAGATGATATCATCTTTCGTTAATACTTTCTTTTCAATAGGGAAGCTTAATCCAAGTTTGCGGTTGATCTTATAACGACCAACTTCACCCAGATCATAACGCTTATCACTGAAGAATAATTTATCAATAATACCACGTGCAGTTTCGTTATCAGGAGCATCAGCACCACGCAATTGACGATAGATATGCTGAACCGCTTCCAACTCACTGTTAGAAGTATCTTTATTTAAGGTATTGTAAATGATGGCAAAATCACCACTCACTTCTTCTTTCTGGATAAACACACTCTTCACTTCCATTTCGCTGATCATTTCAATTGCTTCAGCATCAAGAATGGAATCTCTTTCAAGCACTACTTCGTTACGTTCAATACTTACAACTTCACCTGTATCTTCATCAACGAAATCTTCAACCCAGCTACGGAGTACACGTGCAGCTAAACGCTTGCCTTCATATTTCTCCAGTGCTTTTTTATCTGCTTTTACTTCATCAGCCATTCCAAACAGTTCAAGAATATCCTTGTCTGTTTCGAAGCCGATTGAACGTAATAAAGTTGTTACAGGAAATTTTTTCTTACGGTCGATGTAAGCATACATTACATTGTTGATGTCTGTTGCAAATTCCATCCACGCACCTTTAAACGGAATTACTCTTGCAGAGTAAATCTTGGTTCCATTGGGGTGAATTGATTGACCAAAGAATACACCAGGTGAACGGTGTAACTGTGATACCACTACACGCTCAGCACCGTTGATTACGAAAGTACCACGGGGAGTCATGTAAGGAATGTTTCCTAAAAAAACATCCTGAACGATGGTTTGGAAATCAACGTGCTCCTCATCATTACAGCTCAAACGGAGTTTGGCTTTAAGAGGAACCGCATAAGTTAATCCACGCTCCATACATTCGTCAATAGAATAACGTGGCGGATCAATAAAATAATCTAAAAATTCCAGAACGAAAATGTTTCGGGTATCGGTAATAGGAAAGTTTTCCTTAAATACTCGGAATAACCCTTCGATGTTACGCTTATCGGGAGTAGTTTCTAATTGAAAATACTCTTTAAAAGATTGAATCTGGATACCTAGCAGGTCTGGAATTTCTGCAAGATGTTTAACTTTTCCGAAATTAATTCTCTTGTTTGCTGCAACTCTTGATGAAGACATATGTTCTTACCGGTTTTAAAAGTTTGTGCACACGAATAGCTCACCGTCTTTCAGTAAAGACAAGTACATTGATTTTCAGTTATTTATGACTGTAAATGGGCGCCAATTTGCTATTCAGCCTAAATTTAGGGTGGCAAAGTTAGCGATAATGTGTGTTGGAACAAAATTTGATTACAAGGATTTACCCCCATTTTTGGCAGAAATGGGTAAGGCTGTCAGGATTTTAACAAACCCCGTTATCTGATCAACTGAACAGTACCTTTCAATTCAATGCTCTTTTTCGTATCACGGTTGATATAACTTAACCGCCAAACGTAAGTGGTTGGTTCCTGATCAATAGATTTATATTTCCCATCCCACCCTTTCAGCCAGTCCCCGGTTTCAAAAATTAAATTACCCCAGCGGTTATAAACTCTGAAAATCAGCTGATCGGCCTTAATGGCATTTAAAGGGCC
>JANOIQ010000141.1:0-16228 GCA_031407835.1 Chitinophagaceae bacterium | reverse complement strand
GTCCAGCCTTCGCTTGGTTTTAATAACTGCTGTGCAGTGAAAGATGTTTCCAAAGCACGCATAGTAGTTGTACCAATTGAACAGATCCGGTTCTTACCTTCTTTTGCTTTGTTTACAATCTTACAGGCAAACTCATCTATTTTATAATATTCCGCATCCATTTTATGTTTGCTGAGATCTTCCACTTCAATGGGGCGGAAAGTTCCCAATCCTGTATGTAAGGTTACTTCTGCAAAACGTACACCCTGAATTTCCAAACGCTTGATCAACTCCTGGCTGAAGTGCATACCTGCGGTAGGTGCTGCAACAGCACCTTCGTGTTTCGCAAACACGGTTTGATAACGTTCACGATCTTCATCATCCGGTTTGCGTTTGATGTATTTGGGAAGTGGTGTTTCGCCCATATTATACAACACAGTGCGGAACTCTTCATCTGTTCCTTCAAACAGAAAACGAATCGTACGGCCACGTGATGTAGTGTTGTCAATTACTTCAGCAACCAGGTCTTCTGTTTCTCCAAAATATAATTTGTTACCAACACGGATTTTTCTAGCGGGATCAACAATTACATCCCATAAGCGGTTTTGTTTGTTAAGTTCACGGAGAAGAAACACTTCAATCTTAGCACCTGTTTTTTCTTTACGGCCATACATACGTGCAGGAAATACTTTCGTGTTATTCACTACAAAAGTATCTTTATCATCAAAGTACTCCATGATATCACGAAACGTACGGTTTTCGATTTGACCGGTTTTGCGATGCACAACCATCAAACGACTGTCTTCACGTTTTTTTGTTGGATTCTGAGCAATGAGATTGAGAGGAAGATCGAAAGTAAACTGGGATAATTTCATACTGCGTAAAAAAGATTTTAGTAACAGATACAAACGCAGCGTTGGGGGTGAATATCAGAAAGCCCTTCCAAACCCCGTCTTACAGCACCGGGCTTGAACCTGTTACTTTTTAATGCGGGCAAAGGTAGGGAATTAAGGCCAAGTTTGGTGAAACTTATCCACGCTTAACCCACCGGGCTGATTATTCCCGGAATTGCTGCAAGTAATTGACTTGTGTAAGCACTCTGTGGACGGTAGTAAATATCATCAGCCGAGCCCATTTCTTCTATGCAGCCTTTGTTCATAACTATGATCCGATCGCAGATATAACGCACCACTGAAAGATCATGCGAAATGAAAATAGAAGTAAAGCCGAATTCTTTTTTGAGATCGTTGAGCAGGTTCAGCACCTGTGCCTGTACACTTACATCTAATGCAGATACAGATTCATCCCAAACAATAAAGGAAGGATGAAGAGCCAATGCCCTGGCTATTACAATACGCTGCCGTTGTCCGCCGCTGAATTCATGGGGGTATCGGTTGAACTGTGCAGCAGTAAGATTTACTTTTTCCAGCAACTCAACCACTTTTTCTTTTGCCTGCTTTTTGTCAGGTTGTAAACCATGTACCAGCATCGGTTCGGCAATGGCATCGCCAATGCTCATGCGTGGGTTGAGGGAAGAGTACGGGTCCTGGAAAACAATCTGCAGATCTTTGCGTTGCTGCTTGAATGCAGCCATTGATTTTGTAAGAATTTTTTCACCATTCAGCACTATGGTTCCTGCTGTTGCATCTACTAAACGAAGTAAAGCTCTGCCTAAAGTTGTTTTGCCGCATCCGCTTTCACCAACCAGTCCCAATGTTTCTCCATTATACACTTCAAAGCTTACATCATTCACCGCTTTGATATACGAAGATGATTTGCCGAATAATTTCTTTTGCTCCGGAAACCAAACGTTGAGATTCTCTATTTTCATTAGAGGATGGCTATTGGTCGTTAGTGGTTGGCTGCTATTACCAACTACTATCGGCTCATGACTCACGGCTGAGGTTTCTTCAAGGAAATCACTCACAACCGGTAACCTTTTTCCTTTTGGATGCAGGGCTGGCCTGCAGGCGAGTAGTGCTTTTGTGTAGGGATGTTTGGGTTGATGAAAAATCTCTGCCACCGTTCCCTGTTCCACAATTTCTCCTTTGTACATAACCACAATCTTATCAGCAATATCATGCACCACACCAAGATCATGCGTTATAAACAACACTCCCATACCTGTTTCGAGTTGCAATTCTTTAATGAGTTGAAGAATGGTTTTTTGTACCGTTACATCCAATGCAGTTGTTGGCTCGTCTGCAATTAACAAAGATGGATTACAGCTCATGGCCATCGCAATCATCACCCGTTGTTTTTGTCCGCCGCTTAGCTGGTGCGGATAACGGTGAAGCATAGCTTCCGGGTTGGGAAGTTTTACTTTTTCAAATAATTGCAACGTACGTTTAACAGCTTCCTCTCTGTTTACTTTTTGATGAAGTTGTATTGCTTCCATTACCTGTGATCCGCAGGTGAACACGGGATTGAGTGATGACATTGGCTCCTGGAAGATCATTGCTATTTCATTGCCACGGATGGTTTGCAATTCAACTGCTGAAGCTTTCAGCATGTTGATCGTTGATCCATCTTTTTTAGTGAAAATGATTTCTCCTTTTGGATAAAGGGCAGGAGGTTGCGGAATCAGCTGCAAAGCAGAAAGAGAAGTAACCGATTTGCCTGAACCTGATTCGCCAACTACAGCAACTGTTTCAGCTTTATCAATACTGAAAGAAATACCATGAATAGCTTTTACAAAGCCTTCTTCTGTTTTGAATTCAACTTCAAGGTTCCTGATATCAAGTAAGGCTGACATTATTCTTCAAACTTCAGGTGTTTCACTGTATGTCCATTATTGATGAGTTGTTTCAGAGAATCAATGCCGATCTTGATATGTCTTTCAACAAAGTTGGTGGTTACTTTTTTATCGCTTTCTTCGGTTTTTACACCTTCCGGTGTCATTGGACTATCGCTGACAAGTAACAACGCACCTGTTGGAATATGATTGAAAAAACCAACCGTAAAAATGGTAGCTGTTTCCATATCAATAGCCATTACACGGATTTTTTCCAGGTAGGATTTAAATTCTTTATCATGCTCCCACACTCTTCTGTTGGTTGTATATACAGTTCCTGTCCAGTAATCACTGTCATGATCACGAATGGTGGTGGAAACTGCTTTCTGTAAAGCAAACGAAGGCAGGGCAGGAACTTCCGGAGGAAAGTAATCATTACTTGTTCCTTCTCCACGCACAGCGGCAATGGGAAGTATCAAATCGCCTATTTTGTTTTTTGATTTTAATCCACCACATTTCCCTAAGAACAATACTGCCTTAGGTTCAATGGCAGATAAGAGGTCCATTACAGTAGCTGCGGTTGCACTGCCCATTCCAAAATTGATGATGGTAATACCTTCGGCTGTTGCACATTGCATGGGTTTATCCATTCCTGTTACTTCAACATCATTCCATTCGGCAAACATATTTACATAGTTGCTGAAATTGGTAAGAAGGATATATTCGCCAAATTCATTTAATTGTTTACCTGTGTAACGGGGTAACCAGTTCTTAACGATGTCTTCTTTTGTCTTCATCTTTTTTGTAATTAAATTCTGCTAAATTAATCATTTACTTTTGAGCAATGATAAAAGTTGTGTTTCCACCCGCATCTTTCCAGATCAAAGAGAAGGATGCAAAGGAATTGATCTTTGATGAAATCCGGAAAAACTGGATCATCCTTACTCCTGAAGAATGGGTGCGGCAGAACTTTATTCACTATCTCATTCAAACACAAAACTATCCTGCTGCATTGATCGGTGTTGAAAAAGAAATTTCATTGGGTGAATTAAAAAAGCGGTTTGATGTATTGGTGTATGACAGGAACCACCAGCCATGGATGATGATTGAATGTAAGGCAATGGATGTAGAGCTGAGTGAAAAAGTTTTGGAGCAGATTATCCGCTATCATGTTTCTGTTCCGGTTCCCTACATTGTTATTACAAATGGAAGTTATACCTATGCATGGAAGAAAAAAGAAGGCCGGCTTATCAGTTTGGATGAAATGCCGGAGTTTGATTGAAACTTAAATGATGAATACGGTTGTAAAAAATCAAATTGATTTCTCCATCAAATCCCTGATGGCAACAGAAGCTGCAACAGCGCCAAATACTGCCGGCATATAAGAAACAGTTCCATACGCTGATTTTTTATAATTCTTTCCATCTGTAAGCATTAAGCTTTCTTTCATGTGTTCTTCCGGAGAAAAAACAACCTTTACTCCTTTCCTGATTTGATGCTGCTTCAGCATTTTTCTGATCTGCTGTGCAAAAGGGCAGTTATATGTTTTTGAAATATCCACTACCTGTAACCTTACAGGATCAAGTTTACCACCTGCACCCATACTGCTCACCAATGGCAAACCACTTTCATAAGCGATTTTAATGAACGTAATCTTCGGTGTAATGCTGTCAATGGCATCAATGATATAATCTGGCTTAGCCTGGAGAAGTTGTACAACCATTTCCGGATTGATGAATTCCCTGATGACTGTTAATTCCAATTCAGGGTTGATGGCCCGTAAGCGTTCAGCCATAATTAGTGCCTTCGATTGTCCATGGTTTGTTGCAAGAGCAGGTAACTGCCTGTTTCGGTTTGTGGGATCCACCACATCTCCATCAATAATCGTCATCTTTCCAATACCGCTGCGTGCAATAAACTCTGCAGCAAATGAGCCAACGCCACCGAGCCCCACTATCATTACATGCGATTTTGTTAAATAACGAAGCTTGTCTTCACCAATCAGTAAACTTGTTCTGGAAAGCCAGGAAATATCCATCATAATTGTATTGCTGCAACGCTAAAACAGCAGCTGTATTTTTTTCGAGTTGCAAACTAAGGGAATCTTTGTTAACCTGTAAGCATTTGCAGCCCATTCATACATTTTTTCAATACCTGCTTCTCAATGTTGAACAAATACAATTAATCGTTTTCTTCAAAATGCAGGTGCTGGTGATGAGCACCCGCTGCAATATGTAAAGCAAAGCCAACAATGGCTGTATCTTTCAGTAAATTGATCCAGGCCCATTGTCTCATTTCAGGTGCGCCTGCATTCAATGCGTTCGGCAAATGAATGGTTACAATAAAGATGATGAGTAAGGCTGCCAGCAGGTAACTGGTTAATTTCACATACTGGTTGGTCATAAGCGAAATACCTACAAGAATAAAGGCCCCGCCAACCACATAGGCCCAGCGGATACCTCCTAAAAGAAAGTCGGGTACATATACCAAAAGGTCATAAGGATATTTGAAATGAAAAATTCCGAAAATTATGAGCACAACAGACAGCAAATAGATTGCAATTCTTGATACAATGTGAGAATGTTTCATGTTGAAATAATTTAAGGATAAAATAGTCCTGTTAAGTTACTCAAAAAATGATCCTTATCATAGTTTCAATTTTGCACAGATGCCGCAGAAGCCATATAGAAATGAACAGCGCCTGCTATGTACTTTTTGATATGCCTGCTTTCAGCATTCTGCAGTACAGGTTTTGGCTGATGAAATGAGTCAATAAAATGGGTTACTTATAAATTGACTTGCAGAAAGAATGATCAATAGTTTCAAAAAAGCAGAAGGGCTAAATTGTCACCAGCTTTCAGCAGAATGTATATGAACAGAAAAGCCCCGCATTGCTACAGGGCTTTTATTGGGCTTCAATTTCTTTGTTGTGTTTCTTTGTCCGTTTTACTTTGGGTACAGAAGCCTTCCTTGGTTTTCATAGAACCGTTTTACGGTCATTGGATTTTCACTCGGTTTTCAGGATTTGGTCAAAGCCCTTTCAGGTGTTTGATCTTTGGTTTTTTTTAAGTATTGGATTTGTTTCGTAAAAGTAGAGCTGTTTTCGGATGTTGCAATACAATCTGTACTGTTTGTTGTAAAAACGAGTAACTACAGCAGTTTGCGGTAAGGGGTATTGCTTACTTACTTATTAATATTGCCCTAAAACAACGTTGTTGATGTGGCAGAAGCAGGCTGACAGCACGAAACTTAATATCCCCACATTTGAAAATGGGTTAACTTACATGTAAACGATTAAAAATGAACTGGCCTATTATCATTCTTGTTGGAATTGCTGTTATTGCATTAATTGTGTTCCTGATAATGCGAAATCAAAAGGATGAAGAACAATTTGAACAGCAGATTAAGAATGATTACCCCAAATCAAAAGATGAAATGGGTGATACAGAAGTTGATGAAGTAGTAAAATAAAGCATATAGAATCAAAGCGCAATCTGCATTATTTTTCTTTCAGATATTCGCAGTGTTCTTTTGTAATCAGTGGATGTGTTCCCTCCAGTTTATTATCTGTCAGGATTAAACTGAAATTAATGAAAAAAACATCAATGATCCAGGCTTCCGGCGTAAATGTAAAATGATTGAAGGCTTTTGCGTTGAGATTAAATACAGATTCCCGTTCAGGCACAAATTCAAACAGCACATGAATCGAATCAGTTGTAGCCGGAAGTTTAATAAGGCCGGTTCCATTTGCACGAACAGGATATTCATCATTTTTGAGTTTGCCACTGTAAGCATATATATAATTATTCAGTACAGGGTTTTTTAAATCAAACTGGAGAAAGATGAATCCATCGGTTGTTTTACTGCTGTCAGTTACTTTAAAATCTTTGCCTGGGTGAGGATTGCTGTTGAGTAGTATCTTATTGCCCTGTTGTTTCCATTTTCCTTTTCCATAACGGTCAAGTGCGCCATACGAAAAGAAAAACTCAAATGTGGAATCAGCTTTTAATTCAAAACCGGAAGCCATTTCCCTTACTCCCTGTAACAGGTAAGTTCCAACAGCTTTTTTTTGTTGGGCATTGGTCATAGCAGGAGCAAGAATTAATAGTAAAAAAATCAATGAATTTTTTTTCATGTGGCCCGACTGTTTTGTTTAGGATTAAAAGTAAGAAAGCAAACGGTTTTTTCAAACTATCAGTATGGATAAATCAACTGTGGCATCAATCAGTTAAACATGCATTCTTATAAGGGAATATTTCCATGTTTCTTTCTTGATCTCTTGGCCACTTTATTTTCCAGAATGGCAAAACACTTGATCAGTTTTTTTCTTGTTTCTCTTGGTTCAATCACTTCATCAATAAAACCACGTTCAGCAGCGAGATAGGGGGTGGCAAATTTTTCTGCATACTCCGCTTCTTTCTCCAGTAATTTTTTCACCGGATCTGCAGCTTCAGCAATTTCTTTTTTAAAGATAATTTCACTGGCGCCTTTAGCACCCATCACGGCAATTTCTGCAGTGGGCCATGCAAAGTTCATATCAGCACCAATATGTTTTGAGTTCATTACATCATAGGCGCCGCCGTATGCTTTGCGTGTAATCACCGTTACACGGGGTACGGTTGCTTCACTTAATGCATACAGCAGTTTAGCACCATTGGTAATAATGCCGTTCCATTCCTGGTCGGTACCCGGTAAGAAACCAGGGACATCAACCAACACTAATAACGGAATATTAAAACAATCGCAGAAACGTGTAAACCTGGCGCCTTTTTTTGAACTGTCAATATCCAGCACACCGGCAAGGCTCATTGGTTGGTTGGCCACAATGCCAACACTTCTTCCTGCTAATCTTGCAAAACCAACCACGATGTTTTCAGCGTAGTCTTTATGTATTTCAAAAAAAGTTTCTGCATCACAAATTCCATTAATCACATCCCTGATATCATAAGGTTGATTAGTATTTGGAGGAAGAATGGTTTCCAGAATCTCTCTTGTTTCATCAACAAACGTATAAGGATCTTTTGCTGTGATGTCTTCGCAGTTCTGCGGCATATAACTCAACAGTTTTTTTATCTGCGCAATACATTCCATATCGTTAGCAGAAGTTAAATGTGTAACTCCGCTTTTGGTTGAATGTGTTGAGGCTCCTCCTAATTCTTCAGAACTTACTTCTTCATTGGTAACTGTTTTTACAACGCTGGGGCCTGTAACAAACATATAGCTGGTGCCTTCCACCATTAATGTAAAATCAGTTATTGCGGGAGAGTAAACTGCACCACCGGCGCATGGCCCCATGATAGCAGAGATCTGCGGAATAACACCACTTGACCAAACGTTCCTGTAGAAAATATCGGCATAGCCACCCAATGAACGTACTCCTTCCTGTATCCTTGCACCACCCGAATCATTCAAGCCGATCATTGGTGCACCAGTCTTCATGGCAAGATCCATGATCTTACATATTTTTTCTGCATGTGTTTCGGATAGTGCACCACCAAACACCGTGAAATCCTGTGCAAATACATATACCAGTTTCCCATTCACTGTACCATAACCGGTAATCACACCATCGCCATAAAACAGCTGATCTTCCATGCCAAAATCTTTGGTGCGGTGCAATACCAATGCACCAATCTCTTCAAATGATCCCGGGTCCATCAGTAAGCCGATGCGCTCCCTGGCAGTGAGTTTTCCTTTTGCATGCTGTTTATTATTTCTGTCTTCGCCACCACCTGACTTTCCTTCTTCCAGTTTTTCTCTGAGTATATCAACTTTTGATTTCATGTGTTTGTATTTACTTTTTCATTTCTCATTTGTAATTTTTCATTTCTTATTTGTTTCCGGCCGACGTAAACGTCAGACGGTTGCTAAGCCAGCCTTCGTTTCCAACTGGTGCCTTTATGTTCAACAGGCTGCGTAATGCTTTGTTTATCCATCCAGTATTTTAAGGCTACCATTGCTGCAATCTCTGCATCGGCTTTATGTTTTTCTTTAATTTTTTCAGGTGTGTAATAATTTTTTACAAAATGCGTATCAAAATGCCCGGAGAAAAACGCTTCGTGTTCAAATACAAATGTGCCAAAGGGAAGGGTAGTGGCAACACCTTCAATTTTATAATCCTTAATAGCCTGCAGCATTTTCTGAATGGCTTCTGTTCTTGTTTTGCCATGTACCACTAATTTGGCAATCATGGGATCATAGTATATAGAAATCGCCATTCCTTCTTCATATCCATCATCCACACGTATTCCTTCACCAGCAGGTTTTACATATTTGGTTAAGGTGCCGATAGAAGGTAAAAAATTATTCAGTGGATCTTCTGCACATACACGTAATTCAATGGCATGCCCATTCAATACAAGATCTTTCTGTGCAAAGCTTAATACTTCACCTCTTGCAATTTTGATCTGTTCTTCAACCAAATCAAGACCGGTGATCATTTCAGATACTGCATGCTCCACCTGCAAACGTGTATTCATTTCAAGGAAATAAAAATTCAGTTTGTCATCCATCAAAAATTCAACTGTACCGGTGCTTGTATAATTGCAGGCCTTTGCTACCATCACAGCAGCATCACCAATTTGTTCACGCAATTCAGCTGTAATGATGGCAGATGGAGTTTCTTCGATTACTTTTTGATGACGTCGCTGAATGCTGCATTCACGTTCAAATCCATGTATAATGTTTCCATGCTGATCGGCTACCACCTGCACTTCAATATGACGTGGGGAGCTGACATACTTTTCAATAAACACTGAGCCATCACCAAAGGAGGCGGTTGCTTCGCTTACTGCTCTGAGCATCTGTTCTTCAAAGTCTTCTTCTTTTTCTACAATCCGCATTCCCTTACCGCCACCACCTGCTGATGCTTTAATAAGTATGGGATAGCCAATCTGTTTCGCTGTTTCTTTTGCCAGTGAAATATCGTCAATGGCTTTATCAATTCCCGGCACCATGGGTATGTTGTATTTCTTCACACATTCTTTGGCGGCCAGTTTTGAACCCATGATCCGCATGGCTGCGGGACTTGGCCCAATGAAAGTAATACCTGCATCTTCTACCTTTTGAGCAAAGTCTGCATTCTCACTAAGGAAACCATAGCCGGGATGAATACCATCTGCACCCAGCTCTTTTGCAAAAGCAATAATTTTATCAGCATTTAAATATGATTCGCTCGAAGGTGCTGCACCCAAACAAACTGCTTCATCAGCAAATAATACATGGGGCGACCGTCTGTCAATATCACTATAAACGGCAACTGATTGAATGCCCATTTTACGAATTGTACGCATGATACGTAAAGCAATTTCTCCACGATTGGCAACTAATATTTTTTTCATGTATTTATTTTTTGTTTCTTTTTATTTGCCACATGTTATTCGCCATATACAATTATTCATTGTTGGTTGATTTAAAATGCATAATTGTACATGGCTCATTTTATAATTTCTTCTTGAAATGTTTAAGTAAGTTCAACTAATAACTGTCCTTTTTCAACTGCCTGTCCTGGAGTAACCGCAATGCGTTTAATGGTTGATTTGGTATAAGTGAGAATACTGTTTTCCATTTTCATGGCAACCAGGATTAAAATTTTATCACCTTCATTTACTTCCTGTCCTTCAGTAACTGCAATTTCAAGAACAAGACCCGGCATAGGTGCTTTGATTTCTTTGATCTGTTTATTGGAAACAGCACCAAAGCCCATTTTATCCAGCATCTGGTCCAGCTCATCTTTAATTTCAATGTCAAAATTTTCACCACCCACTTCAATGGTCAGCTTCTTGGCATTCCTGTCAGCTTCAATCAATTTTGCATTCACCGAACGGTGATCTTTGATAAGATTAAATTCTGTGGGAGATTTTTTTACGAGGTCAACAGAATCGATCTGTTCTTTGGTAAAAGCAAATTCAAATTCGTTCACTTTTACCTTGTACGTTGGCAGGCTGTTCGGCATATGTAAGGAGTTTGTTGTAAGTTAATTCATTCAGGAGAATAAAACAGCTGTTCCATTTGCTGAAACCTCCGGAGATTGTTTGGGCGGTCACTAACCGGTGAGCATCGGATCGCCTTGCAATTCCACTGATTAAGATTAGTAATACAATTCAACTTTACTATAATTACACTCATTCATTTTTAGAATTCAGATGATGGCTATGGGATTCGTTATTTTTTATACTGCCATATATCACTGTTGCAGTATATTGAACTTTTATTAAGGTAGTAATGGAGATATTTTCTGCTTATTCAACACTCAACTGGGCACTCATCCTGCTGGCTGCATTTATTATCGGTCTTTCCAAAGCCGGGCTAAAAGGTATGGACATGCTGAATGTAACCATCATGGCCATTGTATTTGGCGGCAAGGCTTCTACAGGAATTGTGTTGCCCTTATTATGCGTGGCAGATATTGGTGCCGTGCTTTTTTACAATCGTCATGCACAATGGAATCATTTCTGGAAGATCATACCCTGGATGGCAATTGGAATTTTAATTGGTGTTTTTGTGGGAAAGGATTTAAATGAGGCTGTGTTCAGAAAAATCATGGCACTGATTATTCTTATTACCGTGGTGATTATTCTCTATATGGAATTTCGTAAAACAGTAAGCATACCAACGAATCCTCTGTTTGTATCCGGTACTGGTTTGGTGGCGGGTTTTACCACCATGCTTGGTAACCTTGCCGGAGCATTCTCGAATATTTATTTCCTGGCCATGCGTTTACCCAAGAATGATTTTATTGGTACGGCCGCTTGGGTATTTTTGGTCATTAACCTGTTTAAACTTCCGTTCCAGGTATTCTACTGGGAAAATATTACTTCATCGAGTTTACAAACTGATCTTGTGTTATTGCCGGCATTGGCAATTGGTTTCTGGTTGGGGTTAAAAATTGTTCACCGGATTAAAGATGACCAGTATAGGAAAGTGGTGATTATTTTAACGTTGATCGGTGCTGTGTTTATTTTTTTGAAGCACTAAACAACTCCATCATTATTCAGGTCATTCTTCTTTATTTTGCACACATGCTCGACTGGTGGATTTATTTACTCATTTGCTTTGGCGCTTTGTTCGCAGGGTTTATTGATGCTGTAGTTGGTGGTGGCGGCTTAATACAGGTGCCCATGCTGCTCATTTTGTTTCCCGAACTTTCGCATGTGCAGGTAATTGCCACCAACCGTTTTGCTTCTGTTGCAGGTACAGCTGTTGCTGCATTTCAGTATATACGTATGGTGGGAGTTGATGTTTCTGTTGCTGTTGTTACAGGCATCACTGCTGCCATTGCTTCTTTCAGCGGAACTTTTGTGATGGAGTTGATTCGTCCCGAAGTATTTAAACCATTGCTTCTTGTGGTAATTATTGTACTGGCTGTTTACACATTTATTAAAAACGATTTTGGTGCAGTGCATGAAGTGAAATACAAAGGAAAAACCTTTCTTTTTGTTTGTGGAGCTATTGGAGCTGTAATTGGTTTTTACAATGGTTTCATCGGGCCCGGTACCGGCAGTTTACTTGTATTTGCATTTGTAAGTGTAGCCGGAATGAATTTCCTGCATGCTTCTTCCACTTCTAAAATTATTAATGCCATAGCAGATGCTGCATCACTGATTGGGTTTCTCCTCAGCGGTGCTGTGTTGTTTAAACTGGCAATACCCATGATGATTTGCAATATGCTGGGAGGTTATATTGGCAGCAAAGCAGCTATCTTAAAAGGCAATGTATTTATCCGTTATGTGTTTCTGCTGGTCATCAGTTTACTCATTCTCCGTTTGGGAAGGGATGTGCTGATGAACTGGAACTAATCAACCTCAACTTTCAGTGTTGGGAAGAATTAGTAAATAGAATTGCCCGGTTCAGTTTCACCCTCATGCTTTTTCAGGAGGTATAAATATTTTAAGAACTCAAACTTCGCTAATTTGTAGTGTTGTTCCATTTTGTTCCGCTGGTACTGTGGGCATTTTTATTTCGGCACAACAATTGTTTTACACCTGAAAATTTACATTATGAAAAACATTCTACTCCTGGCAGTATTCTTTACTTTTTTGTCGGCTACTTTATTTGCACAGCAAACGGATACATTGATTGTACAGGCTGATCAGCAACCGGCAACAACATCAAATCACAAGGAACGGGTTTACAAAATCAAACCATGGGTTGATATTCCTGTTACTGTTGCTGTTGATGTATACTCATTTTATGGAATGGGAGTTATTTATGGCAGAGACAGAATTCCTGAATCGGTGATCCTGGCATTGAATAAAAACGATGTCAACAGTTTCGACAGGCCAATCATTAATAACTATTCAGAGAAAGCAAAAAAAACCAGCGACCTTTTTTTTTATGGCAGTATGCCACTTCCTCTTGTGTTACTACTCGATAAAAAAATAAGAAAGGATGGTCTGCAGGTTGGTTTATTATTCCTTGAGGCTATGGGAACCACGGGTGTACTGTATACGTCTTCTGCCATGATTGCAAACCGTTACCGGCCTTATGCCTATAACCCCAATGCACCGATGAGTGTAAGAACAAGCGGAGGTTCAAAGAATTCTTTTTTCGCCGGGCATCCTGCATTGGTGGCAACTGCTACTTTTTTTACGGCAAAGGTTTATGCCGATTATCATCCACACATGAAGAACAAATGGATCCTGTACACAATTGCTGGTGGCGCCACAGCAGCAACAGGTATATTGCGTCTGAAGGGTGGGCATCATTTTAAAACAGATGTTATAACAGGCGTTTCTGTTGGAACATTAGTGGGTATCCTGGTTCCCCATCTGCATAAAAACAAATCATTCAATTCTTCTAAACTAACCCTGCTTCCCAATATTCAAAACGGGAGTACAGGCTTTACAGCTTTTTACAAGCTGGGGAAATAATGCCTGTTCAATCAACTCAACTGTGGTTATTTATACCCTGTGATGATCTGCACGCCAATGCTGAATGGCTTTTTTGATATCAGTATTACTGAGATTTTCTGATACTGCTTTTTCAACCAGCGAAGGAAATTCTGCATCAGATGCAAAACGAAGTGCAATGATTTGAGAGAGCCTGAGACGATTATCCAAAGGCTTACCTGTAAGAATATAATAACGGAAACTTTCTTCTGCTCTAATGGCACGGTCCTGTGCTTTTAAGGGAAAGCTGCGAATGTACCAGAACAGAAGCACCATGATCAATCCGGCCAGGCAGATTAAGGAAGCTGAGTACAGATTACCATCCTGTTGAAACGAATGATAGAGATTCACAAATGATCCGATAATCAGCGCAGTAATTGCAATTGCTGTAAGGCCATGAAATCCTTTTACCAAACGGGAATGATTACTGAAGTTCTGTTCTTGCATAGTGGTTTTTTGTGCGGCGAAGGTAGAGATTTAAGGTTCAACGGTTGATCTTGTTTCGGGGCGAAACGCACGGAAATAAAAAGCCCCGCATTGTTGCGGGGCTATTATGAGGCTTCAAGTTTTTCTGTTTCTGGTCCGTTGTCCTTTGGGTACAGAAGCCATCCTTTGGTTTCATAGAGCCGTGATTTAGACGGGCTTTTGGATTTATTTGGTTTTCAGCGGTATTGGATCCTGAATTTTCAGGTATTGGATTTGTTTAGTAAATGTAGTCTCAGTTTAATAGAGAACAATCAAATTGGCAGGTTATGTTTCAAAAACCAGTATGTACAGCATATTTACGTAAGCAGCAACACTTATTGATTTAGCAAAAGCTATCTAAAATGTGGGGTATTCTGTTTAACAGAAAGCCAAAAATATATAGATGAACATACATTTCATGCGCTTTGATGCTGTTTACATCCTACATTTGGCGTTTTAGGATTTTAAATACATTACTGACAATGATTACGGCTAAAGCATATGCAGCCATGAGTGCTGAAACTCCCCTTGTTCCTTATCAATTTAACCGCAGAGAACTCCGGCCAGATGATGTGCAGGTAGATATCTTTTACTGCGGCGTTTGTCACAGTGATTTGCACCAGGCCCGTAACGAATGGGGCGGCTCCATTTATCCCATGGTGCCAGGTCATGAAATTGTTGGAAAAGTAGTTGCCGTTGGATCAGCCGTAACAAAGTATAAAGTTGGTGATACAGTTGGCGTGGGGGTGATTACAGATAGCTGCGGCAGTTGCAAACCCTGCGCATCCGATTATGAACAGTATTGTGTGGAAGGGGCAACAGGAACCTATAATACATTAGAAAGAGATAAGGTTTCTGTGGCACAGGGTGGTTATTCCTCTCAGATAGTGGTGAAAGAAAAATTTGTGCTGAGCGTATCTGATCAGCTCGATCTGAAAGCAGTTGCTCCATTGTTATGTGCCGGTATCACTACATATTCGCCACTTCGCTATGCAGGTGTAACCAAAGGAATGAAAGTAGGTGTAATTGGATTGGGTGGATTGGGACATATGGGTGTAAAGTTTGCTGTTTCCTTTGGTGCAGAAGTAAGTGTACTCAGTACATCACCTGCAAAAGAAGCCGATGCAAAACGATTAGGGGCTGCCAACTTTATTCTTACAACTGATAAGAAACAGATGAAAGAATATGCTGCTTATTTTGATGTGATCTTAGATGCTGTATCTGCCAATCATGATTTTACAGTCTATCTTAATTTACTTGCATTAAACGGAAAACTATTAGTGGTTGGATTGCCTGCTGAAGCACCAAAGGTTTCACCTTTTTCACTAATCACAAACCGCCGGAGTATTACCGGTTCCATGATTGGCGGAATGAAAGAAACGCAGGAAATGCTTGATTACTGCGCAGAAAAAAATATTGTAGCAGATGTTGAACTCATTCGTATGGATGAAATCAATGAAGGATATGAACGTATGCTGAAAGGTGATGTGAAGTACAGGTTTGTTTTGGATGTGAAAACACTTTAATTCCTGCTCATGAACCAATCAAACGATCCGCTGCATGGTAAAACATTAGAGTTTATTGTTACTGAACTGGTGGCACATTTCGGTTGGGAAGAGTTGGGCGAACGCATCCGCATCAATTGTTTTATCAGCGATCCCAGTATTAAATCAAGCTTAACCTTTTTACGCAAAACACCCTGGGCAAGAAAGAAGGTGGAAGATTTGTATGTGTCGATATTGTAATTGTTTTTAATTGCTCAATACTTTTGATTTCCTGAATATTTTATTATTTTTAGTATCAGTTCTTTATCCGGCCGTCTGATTATTTAAACTGATAAGGCTTTACTTCATGAAACCGTTTTATTTAACAGGAATCTTCATCCTTTAAATACATGGTTATGTCTATTAGAAATTCCCTCATCAGCAAAAGCAGCTGTTTGCTGCTTATCCTTCTTTGTACGCATTCAATCATTGCCCAAAAACCAAGGCTTAGTATTGAAGCGGCAGTACCGGTAACTGTAATCGGATCAGAGCAAATATTGGAATCAAGATCATTTTCTATTGGTAATCTTACTGAAACTATTCTCCGTTCACCAAAAACACATAACGTAGTTCAGCGCACTTCCCGGTATGATTACCGAACAGCAGGAGGTGGTATG
>JANOIQ010000140.1:0-4687 GCA_031407835.1 Chitinophagaceae bacterium | reverse complement strand
TCGTTCATGATGTTTTATTTCCGATAAACATTCAAACCCGTTTTTGCGTGGCATATTGATGTCAAGAAAAAGTATATGGGGAAGATGTTCTATATTTTCTGTCAGGTAATCCATCAGTTCAACTCCATCACTCACAATTTTAAGTTTGGTAGCTACAGGTAATACTTCCAGTGCTTCATTAAAAAAATGACAATCATCGGTATCATCATCGGCCAGGAGTATATTTAGCTGTTTGGGATTCATTATTAAGTTGTTTTAAACAGGTGGCTATTAAATACCTGTATGTTTAGTTCTCTTTTTCAGTAAGCTTAGCAGTAAGCGTTATTCCTGGTTCTTTTGTGACGCTGGCTGATTTGTGTTGTCAATCATCTTCAGCAGTGTTTGTTCAATGACCTTTTTGAGTTCTTCAAAATCGACCGGTTTACGTATATATCCCTCTGCACCCATTTTGCTGAATGTTTTTTTGAGATTGTCTTCAAAGTCAATACCTCTTGTAAAAGAAGTGGTAAAAATAATAACAGGTAAATCTTTTAATTGCTCATTATCTTTTATTTCAGCCAGGCATTCAAATCCTGTTTTGCGGGGCATGCTGAGGTCAAGAAAAAGAACATCAGGAAGTTGCTGCAAACGTGTACTGAGATATTGCATCAGGAGTTCGCCGTTGTTAACGGTTACAAGATTGGAGGTTACCGGTATTTCCTTTAATGCTTTATCAAAGAAAAAACGATCATCAACATCGTCATCTGCCAGAAGTATGTTGAGTGGAGTATGCTGTTCATTCATTTTAAATAGTTTTCCCGTAGAGCTGCTGCGGATTATTTCCTACGGTGGATATGAGATCTAAATAGTAAAATCAGTTCTGTGTAAATATGAAACTTTTTCTGCCGTATTTCTTACATAACTATTGAAATAATTTACACAATTCACAGATTTATGCCCGGTAAAGGTTAAGGGGTAAGGTTACGGCAGGGAAGGGGTTTATTACATGCTTACATGTTGTGCTGTTACTGTTGATTGATTTCCAGTAATTGCTTTGTAAACGCAGTATAACTTTTCGTGTTTTGTGTGCTGCTGTATAATTCGGTTTAGAAAAAGAGTAATACAAAGAACGAACAATGGTTACAGCTATTTCTTTAGAACATTATTCTTTACCGGCGCAGGATATTACATTCTATCCATATACCAGCTCAATTCTTTTTCCATTTTTTTATAACTGAAAAGGGTGGTAATAATTTTCTGTAAACGCAGGAAGGCGGTTTCGCTCTTCACTACATAATCGAGGGCCCTGTGATGCATACAGTTGATGGCAACATCAATTTTATCCTGCGACGATAACATTATCACAGGAATATCTGCATTCACTTCTTTTATTTTATCGAGTGTTTGCAGACCATTCATTGCATTTTTATTAATGCCATCGAGGTGGTAATCTAAAATAATTACATCGGGGTTGTGCTGCAACTGTTCCAGGCAAAGCTCACCCGTTGCAAATGTTTTAATTACAAAATCACCATGCTGCAAAAATTCAATTTCCAGCAGTTTTAAGAACACGGCGTCATCGTCTACCAGGAATATGGATATTTTTTGTTCATTTTTCATGTGTTCATTTTTATTGTTTTTTTGGCCACATACCTGCCTGCCGGCAGGCAGGGTATATCCACAAAAATTATCATCGCTGCTTGTGAAAATTAGCTCGATAATTTTTATGGATATTTCATGAATGGTTGTTTTTAATTGTTGTATACTCTTCTTCTAACTCCATACAGGCCTGTGTACAAACTTTTTCAACCTGTAAAATCAGTTCGTAGATGCCTGTTGCGTACTGCTTCGAACCTGCGTAGTCTTTTATTTTTTTTGTCATCGTTTCAAAATCTTTACTGATTCCCATGATGGAAAAAGAAGGAATCATTTTATGTGCCGTTTCATACAGCATTTCCCGGTTTTTATTGAGGAAGCTTTGTTTCATAAGGCTGATAAGGGGAGGTGTTTGTTCTAAATACAGCGAAATCATCTCCATCATCAATGCCGGGTTTGATTTTGTGCGTTGGTTTAAATAATCAAGGTTGATGCATTTTGCATTCACCACTTCAGCTTTTTCTGTTCTTCCGGTTCCATTCTGCTTTTCAGGTAAAGGTTTTTTTACCAGCCCCACTATTTTGCTGTACAAGATGCGTTCGTCAACCGGTTTGGCAATGTAATCGTTCATGCCAACTGCTTTGCATTTTGCCAGGTCTACCGTTGTAACATCGGCCGTTAATGCAATGATGGGGATTTTTGATTTCATTTTTGTGCGGATGTATTCAGTTGCTTCAAACCCGTTCATTTCAGGCATTTGCAGATCCATGAGAATAATGTCGTAGGTTTTGCTTTTCAGTTTTTCAATGGCAATTTTCCCGTTTTCAGCAATCTCACGTTCAAATCCAAAATCATCCAGCAATGTTTTCATCAGCAGTTGGTTGAGTGCAATATCTTCCACCACCAGCACTTTAATGTTTTTATTATCAGCATCAAATTTCAGCAGTTCAATTTCCGATTCAACCTGTTCGTTTGTTTTCTTAAAGGTTAATGTAAAACTGAAAACTGAACCAACACCCATTTCACTTTTTACACGGATTGTTCCGCCCTGCGATTCTACCAGTTGTTTTACAATGGCAAGTCCCAATCCTGTGCCGCCATATAACCTGGATGTATCATTGGATGCCTGGTGAAATTTTTCAAAAATCTGTTCTGTTTTGTTTTCAGGAATACCAGTGCCAGTATCAGTAACTGAAAATTCAATGGCGGCCTGCTGTTCATCTTCATGAAGCATGTGAAGCTTCACTGTAATTGCTCCCTGCGATGTGAATTTTACTGCATTGCTGATGAGGTTTAAAATAATCTGGTGCAGGCGAACAGGATCGCCCAGTAATACTTCCGGAATGCGCTTGTCATATTCTTTCACCAGTTGCAGATTTTTTTCCTGCAACTTCGCTTCAAACAAATGCATCATTGCTGAAACAGAGGTGGACAGTTTAAACGGAATTTCTTCAAAGGTCATTTTCCCGGCATCAACTTTCGCCAGGTCGAGGATATCATTGATAAGAACAATTAATGAATGGCCGCTAAGGTTAATGGCATTTAAATATTCTCTCTGTTTGGCGGTAAGGTCAGTTTTCAATATCACTTTCGTAAAGCCAATGATTGCATTCATCGGCGTACGTATTTCGTGGCTCATGTTACTTAAAAACTGCTGTTTGGCTTTTACGGCATCCTCAGCAACCAAGGCAGCATTTTCTGCTTTGGTTTTAGCCTCTTCTGCAATACCCGTTGCCATTTCTGCAAACACAATGGCTTCTGTTAATTCCCGGGCAATTCTTTTTTCATCCGTAACATCCCTCGCAACCAATACCACACCCTGCACATTGTTGTTGCCATCTTTATACACAGAGCCATTTAACAATACATCAGTAAGTGTACCATCCAAATGACGGATAGTAAGCGGGCAGTTAACAACAGATCCTTTTTGAAACACCTCTTCATATACCTGGCCTGCTTTTTTTGGTTCAGTAAAACAGGTAAAGAAGTCGGAGCCGATTAATGTTTCATGTGGTATGCCGGTTATCTTCACCGTTGCCTGGTTTATATCCGTTATTTTCCCTTCATTGTTTACGGTTATAAGCGGATCAAGACTTGCTTCAATTAAACTGCGTGAATATTCAGTAAGTAATTTTTCTTTGGTGATAAATAATTCATGATGTTTTTCTTCCAGTTCTCTGTTGGCTTCCAGTAATTCCTGTGTTCTTTTCAATACTGATTTTTCCAACTCTTCTGTTTGTTCTTTCTGCTCCTGCATTTCGGTTTTAGAACCTACCCAGGTTTTTATTTTTCCATCCTCATCTCTTATAGCTACTGCCCTGGTAAGATGCCATAGATATTTCCCATCTTTACGCAGTAACCTGTTCTCTGTTTCATAATCTTTTCCTGTAGTTATCGATTCATGCCATTGATCTTTATTTTTTTCCCAATCCTCGGGATGAATAATTTTTTGCCATCCACTGCCTTTTAATTCTTCGAAAGACAACCCGGCATAGTTGAGCAATGTTTGATTAAAATAATTTTTATTGCCTTTTGCATCGGCTGTCCACACTTTTTGGGGCATGCTGTCGGCCATAAGTCTGAAATATTCTTCGCTTTGTTTAATGTTCAGTTCATACAATTTTTGAATGGTAATATCTCTGAACGTCCATGACCACGCATAGTAACTGCCATCTGTCGCTGTTACCGGGTACCCATGCCTCTCCACTATTTTACCATCTGTAAATTCCAGTAAATCGATACTGGTTTCTGTTGGATGCTCATACAAATAGTTTACTTTCTCAATAAATTGTTCGGGGTGTATTAATTGCTTCATGGCAAAGGCAAGGGCTGCTTCATCATCTTTTGCCTGTACAATTTCGTGCGGCATATTCCATATTTCAATAAACTTATGGTTGTAGCTGATAATTTTTCCTTTGGCATCTACCAGCAGAATACCATCTATACTTGCTTCGTTATGTGCTTCCAGTAATGCTTTATGGTATTTAATTTCTGCTTCCGTCTTTTTTTGTTCATCAATATCAGTATTGGTTCCAATCCATCGTAATACTTTGCCCTGTTTATCGGCTATAGGATAGGCACGTGTGAGGAACCACTTATATTCGCCATCAGC
>JANOIQ010000098.1:0-13370 GCA_031407835.1 Chitinophagaceae bacterium | reverse complement strand
GAAAAAGAAGTGCGTCTGCTGAAATTCTTAAATAAATCCTTCGTCAAAAAGAAAGAAGAAGAAAAAGGAAAGAACAGAGATGAAGAATAAAATTGACATCATTGCTGAAACCGATCATTGGATTGCTCTCAATAAAGCTTCGGGATTATTATCCATTCCAGACAGGATGCAAAGTGAACCTTCACTGAAAGATCTGCTGAATGAAAAATATGGTAAAGTGTGGATCGTTCACCGCCTGGATAAATTCACCAGTGGCCTGATCCTGTTTGCAAAAGATGAAGCAACACATAAACTTCTTTCTATGCAATTCGAAGAAAGAAAGGTTGAGAAATTTTATACAGGACTGGTTCATGGAATTCTTTCGAATAAAGAAGGAACTGTGGATGGACCTATTATGGAGCATTCAGTAAAGAAATCAACTTATATTATTCATCAGAAAGGGAAACCTTCCATGACTGATTATAAAGTACTGGAAGAATATAGACAGTTTTCATGGATGCAGTTCCAGATTCATACGGGACGTACACACCAGATTCGTGTACACATGAAACATATCGGCCATCCGATTGTATGTGATGAAATTTATGGAACAGCAACTCCCATTCTTCTTTCTTCCATGAAACGGAAAAAATTCAAGCTGTCAAAAGCTGATGAAGAAGAGCGTCCGTTACTGAATCGTTTAGCACTGCATGCCTGGAAGCTTACATTCACAGAGGCTGACGGAAAGAAAGTTGAATTGGAAGCACCGGTTTCAAAAGACCTTCGTGCTTTACTTCAGCAATTTGAAAAATGGATAAAATAAAACAGCCCTGCAAATGCGGGGCTGTTACCATACTATATCATAAGCTAAGGAAAACTTACAAATTTGGTTGCGGTGTATAACGCAAATAAGGTTTTACAATTTTTACTCCCTTCGGAAATTTCGCAATCGCTGCCTCTGTAGTTACAGCAGATACAACAATTACATCTTCGCCTTCTTTCCAGTCAGCAGGGGTAGCAACACTATAGTTAGCCGTTAACTGTAATGAATCGATAACACGTAACACTTCATGAAAGTTTCTTCCGGTTGAAGCGGGGTACGTAATAAACAATTTTACTTTTTTATCGGGCCCAATGATGAACAGTGAACGGACAGTAAATGTTTCGGAAGCATTGGGATGAATCATATCATAAAGGTTAGCAACGGCCTTGTCTTCATCAGCGATTATAGGAAAATCAACTGTTGTATGTTGTGTTTCGTTGATATCGCTGATCCAGCTTTTATGTTTATCCAATCCATCAACACTCAGCGCCAGTACTTTTACATTACGCCTTTCAAACTCCAGTTTTAATAAAGCTGTTTTACCGAGTTCAGTAGTGCAAACAGGCGTAAAATCAGCCGGGTGAGAAAATAATACTCCCCAACCATTGCCGAGGTATTCATGAAAATCAATAGTACCTGCAGTTGTCTTAGCCAGGAAATTCGGGGCAATGTCTCCTAAACGTAAACTCATGATGTTTAATTAAAAGTTGAATAATAGTTGGAAGGCAAATATATGTATTTCCTACTAATTAAGTAGACTTTTAAGTTTAACAATTTTTTCCTTATAAACATCCGTTAGGAAATTTCTGATAAACCATCATTGCCCTTCTCTTTTCGTTTTGCATTCCTCCCTTTGGTGAGCAGAGCTTTTCCAAAGCGGTCTTTTACCTCATCAATTGCTTTGTACAAATCGTTCTTCTTCTGTACATCCTGGAACAGATTTGTTTGTAATGCCTCATCCGTCAACTCACTTAATTTCACACCGAGCAAACGAACCGGTTGGCCTTTACGGTATAACTGGTGAAAGAGCAGCTTTGCATTAAAGATCAATTCATCATCGTAAAATGTATATGGGATAGATGCCTGGCGCTGCTGTGTTTCAAAATCAGGATAACGGATTTTGACAGATACGCACCCGGCCATTTTATTTTCCTGCCGTAGTTCATGCGCAATTTTTTCTGTTAATCTTACAATCTCTGTTTCCAGAAAAGCAATATCGTTTCTATTTTCATGAAATGTATTTTCACTTGATATTGATTTGGATTCATGATAGGAATGCACTTCACCAAAACTGATACCATGTGCCCTTCGCCACAGGTCCCTTCCATGTTTTCCCAGTTGCTGTTCAAGCATTGCAGGGTTGGCTTTCTGCAATTCACCGATAGTTTCAATCCCAATATCCAGTAACGCATGAAACGCATGTTCACCTACTCCCGGAATTTTATTGACTCGTAAAGGAGCAAGAAATTCTTTTTCACCACCAAAGGGAACGAAAATATAATTGTTAGGCTTTGCCAGATCAGTTGCAATTTTAGCCACCAGCTTATTACTTGCCATCGCAAACGAAATGGGCAGTTGAGTTTGATCAATGATTTCTTTCCGCAGATCAATGGTCCATTGCAAGGGATCAAAGAAACGATCCATACCAGTAAGGTCAATATAAAATTCATCGATCGATGCTTTCTCAAACAGTGGAGCTTTGGCTGCCACAATATCAGTTACCCATCTCGAATACCGACTGTAATCGCCTCTTGTTCCCTGCATCACAATTGCATCAGGACAAAGTTTCATCGCCTGCTTCATGGGCATGCCACTGTGTACACCAAACGCTCTTGTTTCATAACTGCAGGTACTCACTACCCCACGTTCTTTCGTTCCGCCAACAATCACAGGTTTGCCAACGAGTGAAGGATCGTTCAAACGTTCTACCGATACAAAGAATGTATCAAGGTCAAAATGTGCTATGATGCGTTGCTGCGACAATTGAACAAAGTTATAGTTAAGAGAACAAAAGAGGGAAAAGAGAAAAGTTGAGATTACATACATAGGCATCGAGAGAACTATCTGAGAATTTGTTATCTTGAAATATAATTTACCATATGAATCTTGATTGGCTTAAAAGCGGCATTGCACCTTTAGATAATCTCATCTCCTTTCTGCACAAACAATCAAAAACAAATGATGTGCTGAAGAAGCAGGTATTAATGGAACTGCGGAATAACCTCAACATTTTTAAGAATGCGTACATGAATGAAGTGTCGCCCGATACAGTAATTGATCTGCTAAGCAATGATGCCATCCAGGATGCAGTGAAAAATAATTTTACTTTCAAAAAATTAAAAGCTGGGGGAATTGAACCCTATCATGTGTTTGATGACCGGAATAAAAAATACATCAACTGGACTGCTGAAAAACTGATTGACAAGATTGATGAAAAAATTGTGGAATTGAAGCTGTTAAAAAAGATGAACAATGGTTCGGTTGAAAAACTGAAGAACAATGTGCCGCTTATGATTAGCAATTTATATTACAGGATGAAATTGCTGGCAGATTTTATTAGGAGTGATTTCAAATAACACCTCACCCTCGTTCCCTCACCCAAGGAGAGGGAGGCCAGGCTAAGAATACACTTCAACAATACAACTAACAAATCAGCAATTATAAATTACTCAGCAGTGTTCAGCATTATCCTTTACTTGATATACAAAGAATGAAGTTTGGCTTTGCGATACTGCACCGTCCTTCTCCTTTGGAGAAGGATAAGAGGATGAGGTTTTATTATATCGTGCCAAACGAAAAAGCCCCGACACGTTTGTCAGGGCTTCTATTGGGAGGTACAGATGTTTTACGGATTAACAACGGGCATTATTTTGTATTCAGTTGCTGTATCAGTGAAAGTAAACCTGCTTCAGTTACTTCAGTTAAGTTGAATGATACAGGGAAATATGTTTTACCGCTTGCAGGAGCACCAATGGTTACGTCTTTCATTTCTGCATAAAACTTTCCGTCTTTGGTAGTGATGGCAAGGAATGTACCTTCCATACCAACCGGGAAACTGTTCTGGTAACTCAGCAAACCTTCTTTGCCAACCGGTGCACTGATGATTTTATTATACAGTTTTACTAAAGAGTTCTGTTGTTTTACCTTAAAGAATAACATGGAAGGCTCAGCACCCATATAAGAAGTACTTGTTGAAGGATTCCACTGGTTGGTGAAATAACCAAGCACAGTTGTTTTCGGACGTGGATCACCCATTAAGGCATCACAGTTTCTCCATGTACCTAAACTATCTAATGCAAAACTTGAAGTACCGTTTAAATTGTTTGTGGCAATATTTCCATTCTGGTTCCAGTTGATCCCTCTTGGTACATAACCTGTTTGCGTTAAAGTAACAGATGTGTTTTCATGATCATGACCCTGGATGCTGAAACTCACTGCTGAGTCTCCTACCCACATGGGTATTTCACGGATCAGCTGACCATTGGCATTTGCTTTTGGTGCTAATGGAACCTGTACTCTTGCAGAATCATTTTTTACCTGCAGTGCTTCACCATTCTGAGAAGCTTTCACGGTCATTTCGCCAAAGGAAATCAGCATTTCACCATTTGCCTGTGTAGGACGGTTGCTGAGCAGCATATCACTTACCTGCAATACATCTTTTACTTCAACGGTTACATTACCTGTTACAATTTGTCCGTTTGCTTTTTTGAAGATGCCCGCAGGGAAATTAATTTTTGTTCCCTTGCTTGTGGTTAACACTCCACCGTTTGAAGCATCAATTACAAAGCTTTCATACTTTGGAGCGTTGGCAGAGAAAAAGGATTTTACTTTTTCAACATCACTTGAAGTTGGATTGATATCCTGGTTGTTTTTCTTACAGGCCACAAGTGAAGTAACGATGGCTAATGATAAGATGGCTGATTTTGAAAATAACTGTTTCATGATAATTTAAGTTTAAGTTGTTTAGTTTTTGTTTGTTTACAGGTATATCAACAGCAGTGAAACTTTGTTACCCTGTTTTGAAAGAAATTTTCAAATTCTTTTAAATACGATGGAAAAGAGGGTATTAGAAGAGGCATTGCAGTGCTTACGCAGTTGAATTCTATTGACACAAACAAAGACCCGGTGATTTATTACTTAGATAAAAAAGTCTTCAGACAATTCGTTGAACAATAAAAAAGCCTTTCCAAATGGAAAGGCTCGCTGCTATGAACAGGCTATATTAATTCACGCTGAAACTTCCTGTATTGCTTACAACGGTTTCTTTAATGGTTCCGTTTGAATCTCTTTCAACTGCTGTTACATTCCATACAAAGTCGCAGAGATAAGGAGGTTTGCAAGGGCCGGTTAACATTCCCTGCACAGAGATGCTGTTTACTTCTGAAATCCGGTCAACAATGGGTGTATTGTCTCTCATGGCAGCGGTACTGTTTTGTCCCTGCATTAATTGCCATACACGTAAGCGGTAAGTAACCATTGGGCTGGTTGGTCCAACACTCCATTTAAAGTTGACTGTTTGTTTTGCTTCATCAAGTGCAATAATAGCATTGGTTGCAGGCGCACCCAGTGTAATTGTGCTTGTTACGGGTGACAGATTGTTTTCTTTTGTACATGCTGTAAAAAGCAAAGCAATGGCTATTGTAAGCATGTATGTTGTTGCTGATAACTGTTTCATAATTCTTGTTTTAGTTGTTTAAAATTTTCGTTTGTACAGGTATATCAGCAGCACGAAGGGTTTGTTACCCTGTTTGGAGAAGAAATTTGTGGGTGTTTTCCGACGAGCTGGTTATGAAGCAGTTAGGTGGGTTGTGCTTTTATAATTAACTGAAAGTAACATAGAGTCTCTGATAATCGGAGATAGATGTCAGGACATTGTAAAGAGACTTCAGGCATCTTAATTAACTTAGCTATTTAGTATGTAATAAAAAGAAGAAGAGTCAAATATGAACTACTCTAAAAACATTGGGAAAATATATAAAATCCCAACTGCTTCAGGAATATATTGTTACGCTAAACTTGTAAATAGTATAGTTTTTAAGTTTTATAAACTATATACTGAAGAGAATATCACCATTGAGGATATTATAAAATCAGAGACCATCTTCTATGCCTCTGTTCATAAAGCTGTTTTTAGCAAAAGCAAATGGGAGCCTGTCCTTTATGAAACAGTAAATGAGAACGAAAGCTCTCCTCTTTTTTTCAAACAAGATATAAAAGACAAAAATCTTTGCTGGATTGTAGATATTACGGGAAAAGAGACTATTGCAAAACCTGAAGAATGCGCTCACCTCGATGTACTGGCCGTTTGGGATTATGAAGGAATTGAAGAAAGATTAGTTGATTATTTTGAGGGACGCATAAATAAGTTTGTAGAATATTACAGAATTAAACTGTAAATGACTCTCACAATTATGAGAGACCGTGACATTCTATCTTCCCTTTCTCCAGAGATAAACAACCGGCACAATCAGCAACAGCAACAACCAATACCAATTGAATGAACCGCCTTTCTTCAATTCAATCTGCTGTTCAACACCCATATAACTGAAACCGGCCCAGAGCAATGGATTTTTCTGTGAAAGATTCGTTGCTGTTTGCAGATATTTCTTTCTTGCCTGCAGCAAAGCAGCAGCAGGTGAATGTGTTTCATTCAGCTCCTCATAAAAAGCTTTTACAAAAACAGGAGCAACTGCATCATCAACTTTCCAGCGGCTGGCAACAACGCCCTTTACACCTTTACTGATAAAAGCACGGCCAAGACTGACAACGCCTTCACCCGTTTGTAATTGTCCGGCTGCGGTTTCGCAGGCAGTTAATACAACCAATGGTGAAGCAGCGATGCTGTATTGCAACTGACCGAGATAGAATTTATTTTTTAATACCAGGAAAGGCTGATTAGCACTGTCACCGGCAACAGCATGTGTGGCAATATGCAATACAGATTTTGACTGCATTGATTCTACAAACATTTCTTCTGTTGTTTGTACTGCATTTGAAGTGGTTGAAGAAAAATGACTGCTCAGATACTTTTCTTCTGTTGCTGAATTGGGCAGGGCTGCAAAACCAAGATGCTGTTTAATGAATGAAAACACTGTAACAGGCATTGCTGTATTATCAGTTTTTTCTTCATTTACATATTGCAAAAAAGAATAGAGATAACTGATTTGCTTTTCTCCGCCAAGAAATGCTTCCTTGCCATCTGTACTCAATGCTTCGAAAGGAAGCTGATGCAGTAAACCATCAGGCGAAATAACCAATTGCTGCACCGGAATAGTAAATGGCTGTACTAATTGATAAAATTCATACGACAAGTGAAAATAGTTCTTCGGATTATTATTAAATGCAGTTGATCCGTCTTTAAAATAAGTCTTGAATAGCTGCGTAAGTTTTGTGTTCACTTCGGCTGCATTCAAAACTATAACCTTTAAAATATTGCTATCAGCCATCACACAATACAAAGAATCACCAGTCACATAATAACTCAGTAAAGATGCTGAAGCAGTTACCTCATTCAGCTTTTGTTTAAATAATGCAAATGAAGGTTCTTTCAATAATTGAGCGAAGCGGTTTTCTTCCAGACCCAGTGCTAACTCCTGCTGACGGATACGTTGTTCAATCTGTGTTTTACGGATCGAATCTGTTGTTTCAGCCAGTAACAGGTAATCATAACGAAGCTCCCGGAAAAGCTGTTGTGTTTGCTGCATGGATGAATCTGTTGCCCACTGTTTTGTACGGTTTACTTCATTCAGCAATTTTCTTCCTTTCGAAAGCTCCATCAACCATAACTGTTTTTGCAGGTATTCTTCCTTAGCTGTTAATTTGTATTTCTGATAAAATGCATTAATTGCTTCGTGATTCATACCCTCATCAATCACTGCATTGTTCTGCAAACTGTTTACTGATGTACTAACTAATTGGTTGGTGTAATAATCATTCTCCATTGCCAGTTGATAATAATACAGGCTGCTGTCTGCATTTTGATGCTTCAATGATTTTGCCAAACCAAAGTATAAAGCCGTAACAGTATTATCAGGATAAAATGCGCTGCCACTGAATTGAAAATACTGCAAGCCCAGTTTAAAATTAGCAAGACTGCTGTCTGTATTTTTTAACTGTAAAAACAAATTCCCTTTTTCAACGAGCAACCTGGCTTTATCTCTTTGCCTTGTTTCCGGGTAAAACTGTTGGAGTATCTGTTCTGCGTTCTGCAGTTTAATTACTGCCTGCCCGAATTGTTTTTTATCTTTAAGCAATTTTGATGAAAGCCCCAGGGTTGAAACAATCCAGACGGCATCGACTTCAACCGCTTCAGGTGAACGGAAGAACTGTAAAGCTTTCTGATTATAAACAGATGCACTGTCTTTTATTCCAGCTTCATAAAATGCATCGGCCTTTACATTGTATAATAAACCCGTGCTGGTTGTATTGAAAGAAATGTATTGCAATCCCTTGTTACAGTTGAGCTGCACTTCATCGTATTTCTTCAGCCAGAAAAAAGTAATGGCAAGGTTACTGTACAAAGAAGAAAAAAGCTCCTGTTTATTCTGCTTTTCTGCATACTCAATAGCCATCTGTTGAATGGCAACTGCTTTATCATAATCACCGAGACGGACATAATTATTGCCCAGAGGTTTTAAAATAAACTCTTCCGTTTCGTATGAGTTAAGTTTGTTCTGCTGTTGGTAATTCAACCCTGCTTCATACCAACGGGTGGAAGCAGGGATCTGCCCCTGCTGTAATAAATGGTAAGCAATATTGAGAATAAAATCGAGGTAAGCTATTTGTTCCCGTTCGTTTATTGGTTGACGCCACAATGTTTTAAGTAAAGAGTCTGCTTTGTTTGAAAAATAAAATGAATGATCATCTGTCAGCTCAAATAATTTATCCAGGTAAAGACCGAGTGAATCTTTCTGCTGGTATTTATTCCGCCAGGTTTCTTTTTGTGGCGGCAGATCATCACCCGAAAAAAATAATGCAAACAAAACCGCACTGCTCAGCAGGAGCATACATAAACGGAGAAAACGATATGATTCACTTATAAGCGCCAGGATGCATAAAAATAGAGATAAGTCCTGTCATTTCCGCCATAGTAAAACCTTGTACCAATCTGCGGACCAAGACGAACCCTGCCAAACTGTACATCTGCAAAAGGAAGAAATTCTGTATTGGAGAAAGAAGTGGTTTTTGTTTTCTTAACAGCAGTATAAGGAAACCCTTGCTGTCCGTTATAATTAGAGAGAATATAATCCCGTTTTATTTCGGTGTTGCCCGCAAGATCAGCATCAATCCTTAAACCAATACCAACAGAAAAAAGATCGTTGAGATTATGGCGCACATGGATTGGTACAATACCTGCTCTTACAATTGTATTTCCTGAAACCTGTGAGTAAGACCGGTAATCATAATCCTTCCCGTCAATTCGCACAAGCCCGGGAGTTATTGTTGAGGAACTGGAAGAGTTGCTCACTGATTTAAAAAATAATTCAAACTGGAAATAAGGTCTATGTGGTGCCAGCCTTGCAATACCGCCACCAATAGTAAGACCATCATTTAATTTATTCTTTCCCAGGTTCATTTCGTAACCTGCCATTACCACCGGAGAAAATTGCCGTTTAAATTTGCCAGTAGCAAAATTGGTAATCACCGGTTCGTTTTTATCAAAGTAAATAGCAGTGCGTCCTTTAAAGGGAAGATTATCTAACTTCTTTTTTGTTTTTACATCAAACTCAACAAAGCCCTTGGTGCTGTCTTTATCTTCCACACCCTGTTGATTGGTGCCGGGCAGATAAATTCCATTGAACACAAAAGCCGAACTGTCATTGGTTGTAATAAGTTCCCAGCAACCTGTTCTGCCTGCAACACTGTCGCAGGGTAAACAATAAGGCGACATATCTTTTATACTGATCGTTTGGGGATCCATTGCAGAAGGCAGTGTAATGTCTAACAGGATCTTTCTTGCCGGACCTTTTCCGTTATTCTGAAATCGAATTTTATAGGTCAGTGATTTGCTTTTCTTCAGTGTGCGGTAACTCAATCTTCCCTGTTTCAAATTCATTTTGTTGGGATCATGCGAAGTAACAATGGGAATATTGAGCTGATGCATATATACCTTGCCGCTGTCGGGCACAAACAAACCTGTAATAACAATCGTTGCATTTGTGTCTTTGATCATACCCGGCGTAACATATAAATTAGCAAACATGAATTGCGATTGTTCAGCCAAATTCTTTACATCAACTGCAAATACATTTTTGTAGCCTTTCATAGTATTGGCAAGAAATGCTTTGCTTTCAACTGCATTGAATTTCTTTCCCTCTTTTATATGCGAAGCAGGGCTGCCGCTGCTGGTAAGCAGCATGTTGTCGAATGGACGGATAGAAGCAATTGCATTTTTATCGTTTGAAAGAGCGGCTTCATTGTACAACCGAAATCCTGCCGTATCAAATGAATTTTCACCAAATTGTTTTTCATTGATGAAGAGATATATTTTGCCGTTTACTGCCACATCATTTTTCCAGCCTGCCATTAAAACCATTGTATCACCCGGCTTTGCCATACAGTTATACTTCAGTTCAAAACTTCCATTGGCTTTAAAAAAATTCTGTTCGGCCGGAGAAACAGAAGCCAGGTAGGCTTTATTCACCTGTTTCACCCCTACTTTGGTTGGTTTGCGGCCGGGCTTCTTACCATCATCATAATTATTCACTGCATAGAGAATGGCTTCGTAATCACCCACCTTGTCATAAATATGTTCGGGGTTTTCACTTGCGCTGAAATGACAATCACCAAAATCCCATAGATAGGTATAGAATGGTTTTGGAGCTCCGGGAATCTGCGTAAGCACGGGAAGATTGGCTTTAAACGAGACCTTATTTTCCTTTTGTGTTACGTTCACAGAAGTATCCTGCTGTGCAAGTAGTTGGTTACAACAGGACAATAGAATGATATAAATAAATATTTTTTTCATACTCTATATAAAGAAGATCAGCGTAAGCAATCAATTGTTACCCTTTAAAAATAGATTTTTTTTAGCATTGTGCACGCTCTTATCAACCTGTACCCCTTACGACAATTAAATTTCCTTATTTTTAAACCAAACTAAACCATTTGCACGCCGATCAGAAATATATTGACGCATTGATTGCTCATGACCAGCGCCTCATCAGTGAAATTTATCAGCGTTTTGCGCCTGGCATGAAAGCCTATCTCTTATCCCGTGGCTGCAGTGAAGATGATGCAGGGGATGTGTTCCAGGAAGCATTGATTGATATTTATAAACTTTCAACTGATAAACAGTTTGTACTTAGCTGCCCGTTTGAAGCTTTTCTTTTATTGATATGTAAGCGGAAGTTTTTTAACAAAACGAAAAAAACTTCGCTGCAGGTGGTAACAAATGGAGAGGAGGACGCATATACTCATATACCGGGCGACGCCAATGCTTCAGCAGAAGAGCATGCCAACCAGTTGGGCCGTGAAGAACTGGTGATGAGTATGCTTGACCTGATGGGTAATTGCAAAGAAGTTATTCTGAAAAGTTTATTGAAGAAGCCACAGGAAGAAACAGCCGAAGAAATGGGCATGACCTATGCTTATTTCCGGAAGCGGAAATCGAACTGTATGGGTGAACTGGCAGAGCTGGTACGTAACAATCCACAATTTAAATCTCTTGTACCATGAACTATACATTGGAAGATATTGAAGCTTATCTCAACGGGGAGATGGATGCTGTTCAAAAGCAGGAGTTTGAACAACAACTCAAAACAGATGCACAATTGCAGAAGCAGGTGAATGAGTTACGCTTTTTACAAACAACCATTGATAAACATTTGCAGGCAGAACAAACCCTGCCTGAACTGAAAAAAATCTTAACCCCGCTTACACAAACACATTTTCATAAAGCAGAACAGCAGAAAGGCGGAAAGGTAATTTCCATGAACCGTGTATTTGCAGCTATTGCATTGGCAGCTTCTGTGATTTTAATCTTCTTTTTATTCCTTCCTGGAATTTCTGTTGACGGATATCCTGTTGATGATATGAGCGGTGCCATTACCCGTGGCAGTGAAACTGATCCGATAGCTACCGGATTGGCAAAAGCTGCACAACTCTTCAATGAGGGGAAATATACTGAAGCTGTTACTGCATTTCAGCAGTTGAAGGCAGTGAGCCCAGAAGATGCAACAGTCAATTATCATTTGGGCATCAGCCTTGTGAAAACAAAGAATTTTACAGATGCATTGACTTTATTTGAGGCTCTTGCAAAAGGTGAATCGGTGTATAAAGAAGATGCGAATTTCTTTGCTGCATTATCTGCTTACAACTTACAGCAGAACAATAAAGCAAAAGAATATGCAGCAGCAGTGAAGAAAGAGAGTAAGTATTATAAATATTCGAAGGCGCTGTTGAAGAAGATAAAATAACTGGTAACATTTTAATTATTTCCGGAAAATTTCTTTTCAGCAAAAATTTCAAACGCATTTGAAACCGCCTGGTGAAAAATATTAGCATGCTTCTTCACTTTTATAAAATCAAAGCTGGCAGCGATATTTTTTCTACCTGCATTGTTGATCACTTCAAATAAACGTTTTGCATCCTCCTCCATTACTTTGCCTTCTTCACCAACTCCAATATAAATCTTTGTTTGTTCTGCATAGTTCTCATTCAGCAATGCAGGCTTCATCTTCAGCAGCGATTCATTATCCCACCATAAACTCGGGCTTACAATTACATAGCTGTTAAACAGCGTTGGTTGTTTGAACAAAATTTCGGTTGCCAGCAATCCACCCAATGATTGCCCGATCAGCATTTTTGAATTGGTTGTTTTATACTTCTTCTCAACAAACGGCTGCAGTTCTTTTTCAATGAAGCTGATAAATTTTGCAGAGGACCCGGTTATTGGAAAATCTTCTTTGTCTTTGCCGATTGTAGTAGGAAACGTAAAATCTCTTCTTCTGTCAATATTGGCAATGCCAACCAAAATTGACTTGGGCAAAATATTCACCCAGGAAAATGTTGCAAACTGAATCAAACCGGCGACATGTATAAAATCTTCATCTGCCGAGCCGTCAAGTAAATAAATTACCGAATAAGAAGAATCAACATGAAAACCTTCGGGCAGATAAATATTCAGTGTTCTTGTTTCCTTCAGCTCATTTGAATACAATTGTTTGATAACACCCAGCGGAAAAATTTTGTCGCCAGGAGTTTTTGAGTCCGGTTTTGTTTGTGCAACTATTACAGTTGAGGAAAATAAGAAGAGGATACAAAAAAGAAAACTCCGTTGCTGCATAGATGCATGTCTTAAGATTGGTGAAAAGAATAAAGAAAATGTGTCAAATGATCTTCGGGACGTCATACACTTAACCCAAATAAACATCCAATAATCCATCTGGCAATTCCACCACTACCTGTTTCTTTTTATGATTGATGGTTCGGATCGTTTCTTCATGCAGCGGTATCAATACTTCCTTGCCGTCAATTTCTAATCTGCATAAAATCTGCAGCGGCTGTTCAATCACTTCCAATACATTGCCCAATTCTTTTTTACCATCAATCATCAGGTAACCAATTA
>JANOIQ010000111.1:0-4995 GCA_031407835.1 Chitinophagaceae bacterium | reverse complement strand
TAAACCAATACTCATGAATTTGATTCCGAATTTTTCCATGGGTACAATCATTCCTTTCCCATCAACATCCTGCATTTTCGGACGTTCACCTCTTACACCAAACATCATAGGAACAGATGGCCCGTAAATATCTGCATCCATCAAACCAACTTTCGCTCCCCCCTGTGCTAACGCTATGGCAAAGTTGGCACTCACCGTGCTCTTCCCTACTCCTCCTTTTCCACTCACCACCACAATAATATTTTTCACATTTGGCAATACCGATTTTGCATCTTTCCGGTTACTGCTTGTGTTAGAAGTGAAATTCACAATCACCACAGCATCCTTATTCACCAGCAATTCAATAGCATTGGTGGCGGCACGGCCCATCATATCCTTCATCGGACAGGCAGGTGTGGTTAATACAATCGTAAAAGAGACTTTATTACCATCAATTACAATGTCTTTGATCATATTCAGCGTAACGAGGTCTTTTCCGAGGTCGGGTTCCTGTACATTACTCAAAGCCTGCAGCACTTGTTCCTGTGTCATATTCGTATTATTTGTTAAAAGAGAGATTTAAGAGTGCAAAATTAACCATTGAACCCTTTCATTTAATGAGTGAAATCATGTTTTCCACTATTTTTGATGCTGATGAAGAAATTTCTACTCCTCAGTATTGTCATTTCATTGCTTTTGCCCTTTGCTGCAAAGGCCCAGTTTGAATCATTTAAGGATTCAGTTGTACAGTTATATGGTGTGGTGATGACAGCTGACAGCCTTCGTGGCCTTCCATCAGTTACTGTAAAACTCCGTAACCAGAACAGAGGCACTTATACCAATGAACAGGGTGTGTTTAGCCTGGTAGTATTGAAAGGCGATATCATTGAATTTACAAGCGTTGGTTTTAAACCAAAGGTTGTTACCATACCCACGAATCTTGAAGGCAATGCATTCAGCATTATACAGCTGATGGTGGTTGATACTGTTTATTTACCTGCAACTATTATCAAGGCCAGGCCAAGAAGGGAACAGTTTGAACGGGATTTTGTGAATGCAGATGTACCGGCCGATAAAATTGAAGTTGCACGGCAGAATACCTTAACTGCTCAATCAAGAATTTTACAGCAATCGTTACCGAGAGATGGTGGTGAAAATTCAAGAGGTGTGCAGAGGCAGTATGCACAATTACAATCCTACAACGGGCAGTACCGTCCGCAAAATATCTTTAACCCAATTGCCTGGAATGAATTTATACAGGCATGGAAGCGGGGCGATTTTAAAAAGAAAAATTAACCCCCAACCCCTAAAGGGAGCAATAACAAAATCCTTTTATTTTATTAAGACCTCATCCTCCAACTCCCTCTCCCATAGAGATGGAGCGGTACAGTATAACTTTTATTTGCTTATTTTTCTTCCACATCAACAGTTGTACATTTGCCAGCAAAAGTGCTAAAGTTGAAATGCTTACTTACAAAAGCTCAATAATTCAACTAAAGCATGGCCTCCCTCTCTATGGGAGAGGGAGCGAGGGTGAGGCTCTCTTTTCATATCTTCACTTCATAAAAGCATACGAAAATGAAACAGATTGCTGTGGTAGGCGCCGGAACTATGGGAAATGGAATTGCACATGTCTTTGCTCAAACAGGTTTTACTGTAACATTGATTGATGTAAATCCGGGTCAGTTAGATAAAGCAATGGTCGCCATCAATAAAAATCTTGACCGCCAGGTTACAAAAGGCGTTCTTACCGAAGAACAGAAACAAAGCACCTTAAAAAATATTACTACCACACATGATCTGCGTACAGGAGTCAGCAATGCAGAACTGATTGTTGAAGCTGCAACAGAAAATGTGAAACTGAAACTGGATATTTTTGAAGAGATTGACAAAGCTGCTCCTGCAGGATGTATCCTTGCCACCAATACTTCTTCTATTTCCATTACAAAAATTGCAGCGGTAACCAAGCGTGCAGATATGGTAATTGGTATGCACTTTATGAATCCTGTGCCAGTGATGAAACTGGTGGAGATCATTAATGGTTATGCAACAAAGAAAGAAGTTACCGATACAATTGTTGAGCTCAGCACAAAGTTGGGTAAAGTTCCCTGTGTGGTGAACGATTATCCCGGCTTTATTGCTAACCGCATATTAATGCCGATGATCAACGAAGCCATTTACAGTTTGTACGAAGGTGTTGCAGGTGCGGAAGAAATTGATACCGTAATGAAACTTGGCATGGCCCACCCGATGGGGCCTTTGCAGTTAGCTGATTTTATTGGACTGGATGTTTGTCTGTCTATTTTAAAAGTATTGCAGGATGGTTTTGGCAATCCGAAGTATGCACCCTGCCCGTTGCTGGTAAATATGGTTACCGCAGGAAAATTGGGTGTGAAGAATGGTGAAGGTTTTTATAGCTATGTGGCGGGGAATAAAGAGTTGATGGCGAGTAAGAGTTTCAGGAAATAAACCCCAAAAAATATGGATTCCAACAAATTCACCAAATATGAAATAGAAGACATTGAATTTTTTCTTCCTAAAATTGAAGACTCTTTTAATGTCAAATTTGAAGCTAACGAATTAATAGGCATAAAGACATTTGGCGAGCTTTGTGACCATATAAAAAACAAAATAAAATTAGAGGACTCCGATACCTGTACTTCTCAACAAGCATTTTATAAACTCCGGAATTCGATTGCGCCAATACTTAATGTTGAAAAAGAGAAGTTAGTTAGAAATAGTTCACTTATCGATCTATTTCCAAGAAAGAATAGAATTTCAAAAATAAAAGAAATAGAAAGGCAACTTGGATTTAAACTTTTGATTTTACGCCCTCATTATTTGATTACGGGGTTTCTTATTCTTTTATTAATTACATCCATTGTGACTTTGTTTTTCAATTGGAAAATTAGTCTCATAGGCTTTTCATTGTCAATAACTGGGTTTTGGATAGCAAATAAAACAAGTAATCAATTTAAAGTAGAAAATATTGGACAAGTAGCTGAAAAGATGTCAAGAGAAAACTATTTAAAATCAAGACGCAACCCAAAGACATTTAACAAAAAGGAAATAGAGAAATTTTTAACTGATCTATTTAGTAAAGAGCTTGGAATTAGTCAAACTGAACTAACAAGAGAAAAAAGATTTGTTTGACAAGAAAATAAACCCTCTTACTCCAACTTCCAACTGTTGGTCAGAAATGAAAAAAATACGCCGTCGTCTGGTCGCTGACCAACGACAATGATTAACAAAATGCAACTCTTGCTGGTCAGCTACCAACAATGGTTAGCAGCCAGTTTTATTGTATATTCATTTTACGAACAGATCACCTTGTACAGAATTTAATCTAAACTGTTTCTTTTTGACCAAACCTAAAAACCTCCACTTAACTGTATCTGCAATTCTTGTCATCGTCATTGCATTGGGCTATGGCCTGTTTCCGAATGAAGTACTATCAAGATTTTTTTCTTTTACCGTTGAGTCTGCAGATTTAAAGCAGGCATTCCGGGCAACAATGGGTTTATACATAGCCATGACTGCGTTCTGGATCATCGGTATTTATAATCCGGCCTATTGGAGAGGCGCAACAATTGCCAATATTCTTTTCATGAGCGGTTTAGCAGCAGGCAGAATAATCAGTTTCGTTGCCGATGGAGTTCCATCACTTCTGTTTTCTATTGGATTAATACTGGAACTAATTCTTGCATTTTGGGGACTGTGGAATTTGAAAAAGAACTAATACTTCACCCCTTCCTGCTACAACTCATCCGTTTCATTTTTCAACAAAAACCGTTGAATTGATTTTTATATTTTTTACCTTTATTCTGCAACAAAATCTTTTTACCGGTTGTTTTAAAATAAACAGTCAGTCATGTTTAAAAACTCTTCGTTTGCCGCCGTGTTTGCAACAGTTTACCTGCTGGTTTATGTCATCTTTCTGCAAATGGATTTTCTACCCAATGTAACAGCTGTGCTTTTTTTCTTCTCCCCGGTTGTTCTTATTTGGCTGGCTTATACCGTCATCAGGCATGGGAACTATAATGGTGCCGACCTGAAGGAAGATCAGGAATGGGGTTACCAGGATTGGCCCTAAGATATATTTACCTTTCTGTCATGTTTTCCTCATTGTGATTTATATCACAGGGCAACTGTTGCAATGAATGTAATTTTAAATTCATGAACAAAGAAAAGCAAGAACATTGGGAGCAGGTATATACAACAAAACAACCCAACGAGGTAAGCTGGACACAGGAAAACCCTGCAACTTCGCTTGAGTTTATTCATGGTTTTCAGTTACCGAAAAATGCAAGCATCATTGATGTTGGTGGTGGCGACAGTAAACTCGTTGATCATTTATTGAATGAAGGTTATGAAAATATTACTGTTCTTGATATTTCTGCAAAAGCACTTGACAAAGTGAAACATCGGTTAGGTGAAAAGGCAAAAAAAGTAAACTGGGTTGTAAGTGATGTTACAGAATTTCATCCGCAGCAAACCTATGATCTCTGGCACGACCGGGCAACCTTTCATTTTCTTACTACCCCCGAACAGATCAATCAATACATCCATACCGCCAATGAAGCTGTAAAAGGATTTCTTACCATTGGTACGTTTTCTGATAAAGGACCAGAAAAATGCAGCGGGCTTCCGGTAAAACAATATACGGAAGATCAACTGGCAGATCAACTGGAAACTGGATTCGATAAGATCCGTTGTATTACAGAAGATCACATTACTCCATTCCACACTAAACAAAACTTCCTCTTCTGCAGTTTTAAAAAACACAGTTTGTAATCACAAATCGTTTTTCCGTTTGTAAAGCTTTGCTTGTTCAATTGAAAGCAAACAGATAATTTTAGCAAAACAGCAGGATAAGCATGCAAACAAAACAACGGCTCATTGTAGATATGGATGGAGTACTGGCAGATGTGTACAGCCAGTTTCTGAAAATGGATGAAGAAGAATTCGGAATCCGAAAACCATGGGAAAATTTACTGGGCCGGCCTGAAAGCGAAG
>JANOIQ010000081.1:0-3307 GCA_031407835.1 Chitinophagaceae bacterium | reverse complement strand
TGTGTTAAGCATTTTAATTGGTATTAATGATACATCGGTACTAATCAATAAATCATTGATAGAAGAAGATGCAGACATTGATTTGTTTGAAACCACTTACCGTGACATCTTAACACAGAGCAAACAACAAAACCCCGATACCTTATTTGTTCTTTGTCTCCCCTTTGTATTTGCTCTATCGAACGTGAAAGATAAGTGGGAAAAATACAGCAGTACAGTTTTGAGATTAACTGAACGGGTGAATAAACTGGCAGTTGAATTTGATGCAGTGGTGGTTGATTTTCCATCGGTATTTAATAAAGCAACAAAAAAAGCACCGGTGGAATACTGGATATGGGATGGTATTCATCCTACCGTTCCGGGACATGAGTTGATGGCTCGTGAGTGGATTAAACAGGTAAGTAAACGATTAAAGTTTCTGAAGAAGTATAAGTATTGATGAACAGGTTATAATTGTTTATGTTCATCTGTGATTCATAAGTTTTAAGCATTCGTAAAAGAAAGTTATTTAAAAAAGTATTGCCATGAAATATTTCAGATTTATTATTCTGTGCTGCTGTATTGTTCAAATTTCAGCGGATTCATTATTTGCTCAATCGCCAACCATTCATGTTGATCTCAAAAAGGAAACAGGAGATATGAAACCGGTATGGGCTTGGTTTGGTTATGATGAACCGAACTATACGTACATGAAAGACGGGAAAAAATTATTATCAGAAATTGCTGCATTAAGTCCGGTGCCAGTATATGTAAGAGCACATAGTTTGTTGGTTACGGGTGATGGTGTGGCGGCATTAAAATGGGGCAGTACCAATGCATACACCGAAGATGCAAACGGCAATCCTGTTTATAACTGGAAAATTATTGACAGCATTTTTGATACCTATGTGCAGCGTGGAATGAAACCATTGGCACAAATTGGTTTTATGCCCGAGGCTTTATCAACCAATCCTGTTCCTTACAAGCATGACTGGAAGCCCGGCGATCCATATTCCAAAATCATGACAGGTTGGGCTTATCCGCCTAAAGATTATAACAAATGGGCAGAGTTAGTGTATCAATGGGTAAAACATAGCGTGGAGCGTTACGGAAAAAAAGAAGTGGAAAGCTGGTATTGGGAATTATGGAATGAGCCCAATGGTTACTGGAAGGGAACGCAGGAAGAATTTTTTAAGTTATATGATTATACTGCTGATGCTGTGAAGAGGGCTTTACCAACTGCAAAAATCGGCGGAATAAATATTGCAGGTACTGCTGGTAAAAATGCACAGGACTGGTTACATGCTTTTGTGAAACATTGTTTTTCCGATACGAATTATGTAACAAAGCAAATTGGCTCTCCGGTTGATATGATCTTGTTTCATGCAAAAGGCTCACCAAGGATAGTGGATGGTCATGTGCAGATGAATATGGGAAGGCAGTTGCAGGATATTAATGTTGGTTTTAAGTTCGTGGCATCTTATCCGCAAATAAAAAATTTACCCATTGTTATTGGTGAAAGTGATCCCGAAGGTTGTGCTGCCTGCGGAATGAAAACCAATCCATCCAATGGTTATCGTAATGGCACCATGTATTCCAGTTACACTGCTGCCTCATTTGCAAGGAAATATTTACTGGCTGATTCTTTTAAGGTAAATTTTCTCGGTGCTGTTACCTGGGCATTTGAATTTGAAGATCAACCATGGTTCTATGGCTTCAGGGATCTGGCTACTAACGGAGTAGATAAACCGGTGCTCAACGTATTCCGCATGTTTGGTATGATGAAAGGAAAAAGAGTACAGGTACAGGGTAACCAGATGTATGATTTAAAAACAATGGTTGATTCAAGTGTAAGAAGAAAGTATAATGATGTAGGTGGATTGGCAGCAAAAGATAAACGATCCGCAACCGTTATGATCTGGAATTATCATGATGATGATGTGATGAAACCGGCATTGCCTGTTGAAATTACTATTAATGGCTTACCGGCTAAATCAGTAACGCTTACGCAATACCGCATTGATGATAAACACAGCAATTCTTATGAAGTATGGAAAAAAATGGGGTCGCCTCAAAATCCAACAAAAGAACAAATAGCCATATTGGAGAAAGCAGGCCAATTGCAACTGCTCGGTAAGCCTGAAAAGTTGAAAGTAAATGCTGGAAAACTGCTAATTACCCTGTCATTGCCGCAGAAGGGAGTTTCGCTGCTGAAATTAGATTGGTAAGGAAGTTTATGTGATGCTATTTTAACAGGATACAGCAGGACAGACACTGTGACCCGAATGGCTAATTTTCAGTACTTAAATGCTTGCCGGGCATATGAAATATAATTACTTGTTAATAGCAGTAAGTTTCTGCTTACTATTCTCTTCTTCACTTCTCTACGCACAGCAGGAAAAGCGAGTATTCTCTCAGGTACAAATTGACAGTGTTCTTAAATCAGTAACGGGTTTATCAGGCCCCGGCAAACTAATTGTTGGTAATGGAGAAGGTGGTTGGCGAAGCGGATCAGATGGCGTGCAATACAACGGGCCTTATCCTGAACCTGGTTGGTTAAAAATGTCTCCTGAAAAAACATCTGGAACTGTCATTAAGAATGGATTGCTTCCACTCATCAAACCATTAATGGAATTGCATTTAAGAGATGCAGTGATATGTGTGGGTGGCGATGGTAATTATTATCTCACCGGCTCATCAGGTAATAATATTTGGGCATGGGCCGAAGGAGTGGAATTGTGGAAATCACCTGATCTCAAAAACTGGAGTTATATAGGTTTGGTGTGGAGTATTGAAAAAGAAGGGCATTGGGAAAAACAATGGCAGAACCTGCATGGCAAACCTGCACGTGCCTTATGGGCACCTGAACTGCACTTTGTAAAAAACAATTATTTTATTGTATTGAGTATGCCGCCAACTGGTATTTCTATTTTGAAAAGTACTACAGGGAAACCTGAAGGTCCGTACATACATGCTACAACAGTTACCGATAAACCTTTTGTTAGAGGAATAGACCCAACCTTGTTTCAGGATGATGATGGCAGTGTATATTTTACCTGGAGCGGCGCAGGCCGTATTGCAAAAATGAAAGATGATATGAGTGATTTTGCCGAACCTTTCCGCACTATTGTATTGCAAAATCCTGATCATGATTCTGCACATCATTCAGCAAAATGTATGGGTCGTGGTTCAAATGATTTGGGGCACGAAGGTGCAATCTTGTTTAAAGCAAATGGAAAATATTACCTGGGTGCGGCAGATGAATACGAAGGCCGCTATTCCAGTTGTGTGGCAATGGCAGATAATATTTACGGGCCATATACCAACC
>JANOIQ010000045.1:0-17348 GCA_031407835.1 Chitinophagaceae bacterium | reverse complement strand
AAGCGTGGCCTCAGTGAATAGTATGAAAGTGGAAATTCTTCAAAAGCTGCAGAATGATTTTAACGCACAGAAAGATTCTTTACAGCAGGTTGAAAAAAATCTTCAGAACAATACCGATGCTTTTCTTTCAGCAAGAAAGCTCGATTTAATTACTCAGCTCAGTGAAAAAGAAAAACTGATTCAGCAATTCAATACAAGCGTTAATAATGTAAGTGCATTGTTTGTAATTGAAGAAGCCCTGCCTGCATTTAAAAAAGATAAACCTCAAATACTTGCAGGGATAATCCTTGCAGCAGTAGTCTCTTTTGTTTTTTCTGTTTTATTTCTGCTTCTTCTTGAGTGGAAAGCAAGAAGAAAAACAAACTGATATGCTGCGACTTTTTACAAAGGAGGAAATAATGAAATGGTGGCTGCCCTCTCTGGCGGCAGTCATTTTTATTGTAATGGGTATTCTGCTTGAGGAAAATCTCTTGCTTATAATTCCCTTTGTTGTATTGGCAGCTTTTGTATTCAGTTCCGACATCAGGAAACTTTACTTTGCTTTATTATTCGTTATTCCATTGTCAACAGAGTTCTCTGTTACAGCAACACTGTCAACAGATCTGCCCGATGAACCGATGATGCTGTTACTCTCAGGGTCGTTGATTGTAATTATGATACTGAAGCCATCAGTATTTCCAGCGCAGATAAAAAAAAGCGGCCTGTTTTTACTGGTATTGCTGCAGCTAACATGGATGACAGTAACCATGTTCTTTTCATACGAAACATTATTAAGTGTAAAATATATCCTTGCCAAAACCTGGTTTTTAATGGCCTTTGTTGTTGGAGGAATGATTTTTCTGAAAACAAAAGAAGACTTTATCCTTGCATCAAAGGCGCTTATTTTTTCAATGTTGATTCCGGTTGTGATCAGCTTAATCAGGCATGCATCAAAAGGATTTACATTTGAGTCTGTCAACGAAACCTTAAGTCCTTTTTTCAGGAATCATGTAAACTATTCAGCGTTGATTGTTTGCCTGCTGCCGGTTCTTTTTATGTGGCGTTATTATTCAACAGGTCAATCAAAAAAATGGATTACAGCCTGCATCTTACTGTTCCTTGCTGCATTGCTTTTCGCTTATTCAAGAGGTGCGTGGTTATGTTTAATTACTGGAGCTGTAACCTGGCTGGCAATTAAAAAACGCTTCCTCTTGTCATTAATTTTTACGATAATTCTGATAACGGCCACTGGTTTATTCTGGCTGGTACAGAATGAAAACTATTTAAAATTTGCTCCCGATTTTAATACAACAACACAGCATGCAAATATTGCTGAGCATCTTGAAGCAACATATACATTAAAGGATATGTCAACGATGGAGCGTTTTTACCGCTGGATTGCCGGGTTAAAGATGGTGAATGAAGAATTGCTGAAAGGCTACGGCCCAAATACATTCAGCCTGCATTATAAAGAATATACGGTAGATGCATTTAAAACATGGGTAAGCAGTAATGAAGAACAATCATCCGTACACAATTATTTTCTGCTGGTGAGTATTGAACAGGGGATACCGGGTCTTCTTCTCTTAGTTGTATTACTCATCAGTATGTTCAGCATTGCTATTAAAGGTTATCATACATTAAAGGAACCGTTCGGCCGTTCATTATCCATGCTGTGTGGAGTAATTTTAAGCATGATTGTAACACTGAACCTGCTGAGCGATTTAATTGAAACGGATAAAATTGGCAGCATTTTTTTTATCGTACTTGGAATGCTGATCCATTTACAGGTGAAGATGAAAGAAGAAAAAAACATTGCAGTCCATTTACAGAGAGCCGCCTTCTACAAACCGTGAAGTAACAAATAATTCTTTGGCCTCATCATTTCCCAGCAGGCATTCCATCATCCGTTCAAAAGCAAGTTTACCCAGTTTGTATCCGCTTGTTTCAATGAACGTAATTTCGGGATAATACAGTTTAGGAAAGAAGCCGTCACTTAGCGAAATGATGCCGGTTTTTTTTGGCCAGCGTAGATTCATTTTCTGCAGGCATTTCATTACTCCTGTAAGAATTTCATCACTCATACAGAATATAGCATCTGGTTTTTGTTTCGGTTGAAAGTGATGTTCAGTTTTTTCTTCTGCCTGTTTACTGTTTTGCGCATGTTCAACCGTTAGCTTTATCTGTTTATGCTCTTCAATACAACTTCTGAATGCTTTCAATCTTCTTTTTGTAATCGATAATTGTTCATTACCGAAAATGGCCAGGATATTTTTCTTTCCTTTTTCTATTAGTGCTTCAGCAGCAAGTACAGCCGCATCTTTATCAGACAGACAAATTTTATTAAAGGAATCATCATCCGGAACCTTATCAAAAAACACAACAGGTATATCAGCTTCTTTCATTTTTTGAAATGGAACAATATTGATTGTTTTCTGCGATATACAGGCAAAAATTCCACTTACACGGTTTTGCCTGTAAATCTTCAGGTTTTCAACTTCTGCTTCCGGATTATCGCCGCTTTGCAGAATCATCAGTGAGTAACCCGATTTCCTTGCTTCTTCTTCAACAGCCGAAATAAAGGAATCGTAAAACTGGTTGGTAATAGAAGGAATCATAATGCCAAACACTTTTGTATTCTTACTCCGTAGGTTCACCGCCATGGCATTGGGCTCATACTCTAATGTTTGCGCCAGCTCCATTATCTTTTGTTTGGTAGAAACAGAAATATCAGGATGATTTTTCAAAGCTCTTGAAACAGTAGAAATACTGATATCCAGTACCTGGGCTATTTTTTTAAGGGTTGTATTGGCCATAAATAAAAATTAAACAGGTTAATTTTTCCACCGCAATTATTTTCGCAATCGTTTGCGACTTGCAATCCTAAACTTAGTTTGTTTTCAATACAAGAATAATAAAAACTTACTTTAAATTCACTAAAGTTTAACAGCTGACGATTGCTATCTGCCAAAGTAAGACCATATATATTAGTGGACCTGCTATTTAATATATATTGCCTGCACTGCCGCATTCTGCATCCTCAGCAGAAACATTAACCCTCAACAATTTAAAAACTACTGATTATGATCTTGAAGAAACTTGCAAGAGGTATCCTCATGATGCTCAGTTTGTTTTTGTTAGCAAATGTTGCGCTGGCACAAAACAAAACAGTAACAGGTAAAGTAACCGATTCAAAGGGCGATCCCGTTCCATCGGCAACTGTAACTGCGAAGGGCACAAAAAACTTTACTACAACTGCGGCTGACGGATCTTTCCGTATCAGTGTGCCGACAGGGGCTTCCGCCCTGGTTATTTCATCTGTGGGCTTTAGCTCACAAGAAATAAGTATTTCCGGAAAAGACAACGTATCTGTTTCACTTGAAACTCAAAATGCTGCTTTAAATGAAGTGGTTGTTATTGGTTATGGTACCAGAAAAATAAAGGACCTCACAGGATCTGTAGCTAACATTACTCCAAAAGATTTCAACAAAGGACAAATTGGTACACCTGATCAATTAATTCAAGGTCGTACACCTGGTGTTTTAGTTACACCTGCGAGTGGTGAACCTGGTTCAGCCGCAACTATTAATATAAGGGGTACTGCCTCGATAAGAGGTAGTCAAGAACCTTTGTATGTGGTGGACGGGGTGCCAATTGCGAGTGGCGGTACATTGGGTAGTGCCAGTGGTGTAGAAGGCAGCACAACTCCACGTAACCCATTAATGTTTCTGAATCCTAACGATATTGAAAGTATCACTATTTTAAAAGATGCTTCTGCAGCAGCTATTTACGGTTCAAGAGGTGCAAATGGTGTAGTATTGATTACCACAAAAAGAGGAGCAGGCGGAAAGAAAGGTTCGTTTAATTTCAGCGCCAACACAAGTGTTGCTACTACAGCAAAACGATATGATCTTATGAGTCCGCAGGATTTCTTAATTGCGGCCAAAAAAGCAAACATAGACGGAGGGGCAAATCCTGATGCCGCTGCTTTAGCAGTTACTTTATTGGATAAAGGAGCGAGTACAGATTGGCAGGATCAAATTTTTAGAACAGCTATTTCGCAGAACTACAACCTTGGATGGGGCTTTAATACAAAAGCAACAAATCTAAGATTAAGTGGTTCCTATGACGATCAGCAGGGTATCATTAAAAGCAGCGGCTTAAAAAGATTAACAGCACGTGCCAATGTAACACAGAATTTTTTGAATAATAAATTGAGATTTGAACTTGCAACTACATACTCAAACACAAAGAACCAATATCCTCCATTGAGTAATAATGCAGGTTTTCAGGGAAGCTTGTTGGGAGCTGCTTTGCAGTTTAATCCTACTTATCCTGTTAAAAACCCCGATGGATCTTTCTTCCAGCCTGGCGATCAACGTAATCCTGCCCAGATGCTTGCCTATTTTGATGATCAAGATCGTGTAAACAGGTTTTTAACTAGTGTTTCAGGTAGTTATTTAATTACAAAGGGCCTTACTTACAAAATTGTGTTTGGATACGATAAGATGACATCAGAAAGAACAGCCTTTGCCGATCCAAGGCTGGGAACAAATGCCTACGGTGGAACTACGGTTCTTGGGGTTCCGGGTGGACCCACTGTAAAAGATTATGGCAATGCAATTTTTGGAAATGGCCGTACAACAAAACAGAATTTGGATTTAAAATCAATTCTTGTTGAAAATTATTTAACTTATGATAAAGATTTTGGCAAACATAATATTAATGTTTTAGGTGGTTTTTCTTATCAGAATTTTATAACAAACTATTCCCAGAAAGTGGGCTACGGTTTGAGTACTCCTGTTGTTAATCCGGGTGATGTATTTGTAAAAGACTTCGACAAATTTAAAAATTATGTTGATTTATATCCGGGGTATGATAAGAACGAATTACAATCTTTCTTTGGCAGAGTAAACTATTCGTTTAATGATAAATATTTCCTAACCGCTACTGTACGAGCTGATGGTTCTTCTAAATTCGGTGCCAATAACAAGTACGGCGTTTTTCCCGCATTTGCAGCAAAATGGAAACTAATTAATGAAGAATTTATTCTGGATAATTTGGGAAAATGGTTTAGTGAACTCAGTTTAAGGGCCAATTATGGCGTCTTGGGCAGTCAGGATGGATTACCTTCTTACGGGGCTGTAAACAAACAGTTTAAATATAAAGATGCAAATGGTGCAGATCAGGTAGCCTTTACACAAAGCGGTAACCCCGATTTAAAATGGGAACAAGCCGCCACCACAGGTGCTGGAATAGATTTTACAACATTAAATAATAGGTTGTCCCTCACGGTTGATTATTTCTATACCAAAAGAACAAATCTTCTCTTTAATGCACCTACACCCGGCGGTTTTGCTCCTACTTCAAACTGGTTTATTAACCTCGAAGGTTTTGTAATAAACAAAGGATGGGAGTTTAGTGTAAATTATAAAGTGATCAAGAGTAAGAGATTTAACTGGGATGTGAATTATAATATGACTCTTGTAAAGAATGAGTTAAGGGAATTACCTGTGTCAGTAATCACCGGTGGGGTAAGCGGTCAAGGCTTGTCAGGCGCTTATGCGCAAACATTTTCCAATGGCGAACCCTTATTTACTTGGTCAATGCCCGTTTATCAAGGATTTGATGGAAATGGAAATGCCCGTTATGAAAAAGGAGCACAAAACCAGTTAGTAGGCACCGCTATTCCTGATTTTTATGCAGGACTGACAAATAATTTTTCACTTGGTAATTGGAGTTTGAGTGTGTTTATGAATGCGGTTGCTGGCTTCAAAGTTTATAATAATACAGCTAACGCTTTGTTTTTAAAAGGAAGTTTGAGGAATGGCAGAAATGTTACAAATGAAGCTGGTAAAAGTTCCGAAAATCCATTTAACCCCGGTAGCGTTTCTACCCGTTTCTTAGAAAAAGGTGATTTCATCAGGCTTTCAAACATAAACTTGAGTTATGCGTTTAATTTAAAAGGCAATACAATCAGGGCACTTTCAGTTTTCGTATCGGGTCAGAATCTTGCGCTATTCACTAAGTATTCAGGTATTGATCCTGAAGTAAACGTTGATAAAAGTATTAATGGTGTACCATCACGTGGATTTGATTATACTCAATATCCAAGACCCAGGATTGTAACCCTAGGAGTTAATGTTGGTTTTTAATTTTTTAAATAAAATAATTATAATGAAAACAAATATGAAAAAATATGTTGCAATTGTAGCTTTTGCTTTGCTTACAGTATCTTCCTGTACGAAGCTTGAGCCAGAGCTGGGTGGAAATGAATCCATTGCACCTTCTAAAGTTGATGGGGCACCCACCCCACCTACCATTTCTTCTGTATATGGCCAATTGAATAATTTGGTTGGTCAATATGGTTACCAAGCTTTACAGGAACATTCTACCGATGAATTAATGGGTCCAACACGTGGTACAGACTGGGATGATTTTGGTACCTGGCGTAGGTTGCATCTGCATACATGGGCTGGTGATCATAACCAAATCAATGATGTATGGAACCAGGTAAATGGTGCATTGTTTCAGTCTACACTTGCAGCAGAATTATTAACCGGCACAGCACAAGCAGAAGGAAAATTCCTGCGTTCATTTTTTCGTTTCATAGCTTGTGATTTATATGGTCAGGTTCAGGAAAGACCCGCTAGTGCTCCAGCTTCTTCTATTCCCAATGTTCTAACCCGCTCTGCCGCTGTTGATGTAATTATAACAGAATTGGAATCTGCTGTAGCAGGGTTGCCCTCTTATAGTGCTACAAACCGACATCTTGCAACAAAAGAAGCCGCATGGGCCTTGCTTGCCAAGTTGTATTTGAACAAGGCTGTTTATAAACAGGATCCCACCAATGCCGCAGGGCCTTATACATTTGCGACAGCAGATATGAACAAAGTGATACAGTATTGTAATAATATTGCTGCTAATCCTTTGTTACAGGTTGATAATAATTACTGGGATAATTTTAAATGGGATAATGGTGCGCAATCTTCAGAAAATATTTTTGTAAGAAGGAACAGTGATGGTATTAACATGGTCTGGGCAACAAATATGGGAGGCCATTATAATCAAACACCTTCTGGATGGAATGGATTTACAACTCTTTCTGATTTTTATGACAGTTTTGAAGATGGTGACATACGTAAAAAGTCAAATATCCCGGGATATTCTGATCAAACAGGGTTAAATGCAGGATTTATTGTTGGTCAAGTAAGAGGACCTTCAACCGGTAAAATCGGTGGGCCGGTAGTTGATTTGAAAGATAGAAGCAACAATCCTTTGATTTTTACAAGAAATGTCAGCATCTTCTTTAATAGTGAAGCAAATGGTATTCGCACCAATAAATTTCCTTTAAATCCTGCTACCATTAATGATGGTGGTTGGGGCAGTACTAATGATTTTACCTTTTTCCGTTTTTCTGATGTTCGCCTCATGAAAGCTGAAGCGATTTTAAGAGGTGGAACAGATGCTGAAACAGCCCTTAGTATTGTAAACAATCTCAGAAGCAACAGAGGCGCTACAACCCTTGGAACTATTACTCTAACCAATCTTCTGGCTGAACGTGGCCGTGAATTGTATCTAGAAGGATGGAGAAGAAACGACATGGTTCGTTTTGGTGTATTTAATAAACCTGTCCAGGAGAGAGCCACAGAATCTGATGCATTTAAAGTTGTATTCCCAATCCCCAATATCGCTCTTTCATCTAATCCAAATTTGAAACAAAATTTCGGCTATTAGTTTTATCATAATCAATAGAGAGGGGGGTCGCTAACTTTGGCGACCCTTTTTTTCTTTTAAACATCTTCCCATCGTTACAGATAACTTAAATTACGTCCGCAATTATTTTTCATTATTGAAAAAGCATAGGTGACATTTATGAAAAAAATTATTTCGCTTTGGGGATTTATTCTTGTATTGCTTTTTTCCTGCAATAAAAAAAATGACAGCACTTTATTTTCTTTGCAAACAGATACGGGTATTGATTTTAAAAATATCCTTAGTGAAGGAAAAGAATTCAATGTATTTCGGTACCGGAATTTTTTCAATGGCGGTGGCGTAGCTATTGGCGATTTGAACAATGATGGCATACCTGAAGTTTTTTTTACCGCTAACCAGGAAAATAATAAGCTGTATTTAAATAAAGGGAACTTTCAGTTCGATGATATTTCAGAACAAGCCGGTTTTATTGAAAAAAAACAATGGAGCACAGGAGTTGTATTGGCAGATATCAATGCCGACGGTTGGCTTGACATTTATATTTGCAACGCCGGAAATATGTTTGATTCGTCGCTAAGAAAAAATCAACTCTTCATCAACAATCACAACCTCACTTTTACAGACCGTGCAAAAGAGTATGGGTTAGATAATACCGGGTACACTACCCAGGCTTCTTTTTTTGATTATGACCTAGATGGAGATCTGGATTGTTTTATGGTAAACAATAGCCCTATTCCTGTTAACACATTAAATTATGCCAACATGCGTGACCTGCCTGCACATGACTGGAATGTTGCTGAATTTTTAAAAGGAGGTGGCGATCACCTGTACCGGAATGACGACGGACATTATACAGAAGTAACCAAACAGGCAGGTATTCATGGAAGCCTAATCAGTTTAGGGTTAGGCGTAACAGTTGGAGATATTAATACAGATGGCTACCCCGATATCTATGTGTCGAATGATTTTTTTGAACGGGACTATTTATACATGAATCAAAAAGATGGGACATTCATTGATGAATTAGAGTTACGCATGCAACATATCAGCCTCTCGTCTATGGGGGCCGATATGCAGGACATCAATAATGATGGCTTCCCCGATATATTTACAACTGATATGCTACCTGGCGATGATTACCGGCTGAAAAGAAATTCTTCCTTTGAAAACTATGATGTTTTAACCCTCAAGCAAAAGCAGGGTTTTTATAACCAGTTTACACAAAATGCATTGCAGATTAATAATGGAAACGGAATATTTTCTGAAACCGCATTTTATAGTGGTGTTGCTGCCAGTGACTGGAGTTGGGGTGCACTTTTATTTGATGCAGACAATGATGGCTTAACTGATATTTATGTATGTAACGGTATTTATTACGATGTAACCGATCAGGATTTTATTGATTTTTTTGCCAATGAAGTTGCCCAGCAGGAAGTACTGAAAGGCAAAAAAAAGGATGTGAGTAATATCATAAGTAAAATGCCATCTAACCCCATACCAAATAAAGTATATAGAAATGTAGGAGGTATTCGATTTAAAGATGTGGGTAACAGTTGGGGGTTTGCCCAACCTTCTTTTTCAAATGGTGCTGCTTATGCTGATCTTGATAATGACGGCGACCTTGACCTTGTTGTAAATAATGTAAATGAACAGGCGATGGTTTATAAGAACAATAGCCGTGATTTCAATCAGAATAACTATATAGCAGTAACCTTAAAATGTAAATCTCCTAATACATTTGGAATAGGGAGTACAATTAAAGTATATCAGGGCAATCAAATCATCAGCCGTGAAATTATTCCAAGCCGTGGTTTTCAATCATCTGTTGATTACCGGCAAACAATTGGGTTGGGTAAGCTTGAAGCTGATTCTATGACGATCACCTGGCCCGACAGATCTGTTAGCTCATTCAACAAGCCTGCAATTAACCAACTGCATAAAATTGATTTTTCAACAAGTTCAAAGAAACAGACTCTTCCAATGGGTTTAACGGAGCAAACATTATTGGAACTCGTGCCTAACAATTTTGATAAGCATGTTGAAGATGATTATGTAGATTTTTATAACGAACGGAATATTCCATTCATGCTGTCAAGACAAGGACCAAAAGCTGCAGCAGCGGATGTAAATGCTGATGGCTTAATGGATATTTATATTGGCGGGGCAAAACAACAACCCGGTCAATTATATTTACAAACAGCCGGTGGCTTTGTTAAAAAAGACATTCCTGATTTCAAAACTTATTCTTTTAATGATATTACAGTTGCTTTCTTTTTTGATTGTGATAAAGATGGTGACTTAGATCTGTTTGCTGGGGGCGGCGGAAATTTTGCATCAGAGAGTTCAGGAAGTTTTCAAAACCTGCTTTTTATCAATGATGGTAAAGGAGCCTTTACATTAAAGCGTGGAGCATTACCTCTTATTAATACCAATTGCGGATCTGCAACCCCGCTTGATTATGATGAAGATGGCAATATTGATTTGTTTATCGGCAGTAGAAGTGTGCCGCAGAACTATGGAGAAACTCCCCGTAGTTTTTTATTACAAAATGATGGGCAAGGAAAGTTTAAAGATGTTACAAGCACGGTTGCTCCTGCATTGACTACATTAGGAATGGTCACTTCGTCAGCTTATGCTGATGTAAATGGAGATGGGAAAAAAGAGTTGATCATTACAGGCGAATGGATGTATCCTCATGTTTTTTCCGTTCAGGCAAAGAAATTAGAAGAAATAAAAACTGGAATGGAAAACCTGTTTGGTTGGTGGCAGTCACTAGCAATAGTTGATGTTGATGGAGATGGAGACCAGGATCTAATATTGGGAAACATGGGAGAGAATTTTTATTTACAAACAGATAGCATTAACCCGGTTAAAATCTGGATGAATGATTTTGATCAGAACGGAATTACAGACAAGATTATTACTAAAACAGTTAATGGCAAAGATGTACCTGTTTTTACAAAAAGAGAAATGACGGATCAGATACCTTCCTGGAAGAAATTAAATCTCAAACACCGGGACTATGCATCTAAAACAGTTCAGCAACTAATAGCCAAAGAAATTAAAAATACAAGAGTGAAGAAAGTAAATTATGCTGCTTCCTGTATTGCGTTGAGTGATGGTAAAGGACATTTCACTATAAAAAAACTTCCCTGGTCAATTCAGCTTTCTTCTGTTAATGCAATGCAATTGATGGATATTAACAAAGATGGCTTTGCTGACCTAATTGTTGCAGGAAATATATTTGATCTGCTACCTCAATTCTGCAGAGTAGATGCAAGCCCCGGTTACGTGTTGATGAACGACAAGAAAGGAAATTTTCTTACGCAGCCTGGAATAAGAACCGGACTTTCTCTCCTTGGCCAGGCAAGAGACATCATTTCTTTTGATTATAAAAAACGGCCACACATCCTTTTTTTAGAAAACAATTCATTACCGGCGATGTATAAAATAAATAGGAAATAACAGCAGCGGCATACAAGATGAAAAAATTAGTGATTACATGTTTCCGTAGAAGAGATAAGCTTGCAGCAGTGTTGCTATTGCTTTTTTTGTTTTCCTGTTCTTCAAAAAGTACAATACAATCGCCTTTTTTTACAACGCTCAATAGTAAGCATACAGGAATTGATTTCACTAACCTGATGAAGCCCACACCTGAATTCAACCTGTTCTCTTATATGTATTATTACAATGGCGCAGGTGTAGGCGCAGGAGATTTCAATAATGATGGCCTTATTGATCTTTTTTTTGCAGCTAACCAAGGTGACAATAAATTATTCCTGAATAAAGGGCAGTTGAAATTTGAAGATGCAACTGCTGAGGCTCAGATACTTCAGGATGGCGGATGGAGTACAGGGGTATCGGTAGTAGATATTAATAATGATGGGTTACTGGATATTTATGTTTGTAAAGTGGGCCATTATAAAACCCTGACCAGTAAAAATGAATTACTGATTTGTAAAGGTATCAACCAACAGGGAGTTCCTTTTTACAAAGATGAAGCGGCAGATTATGGGTTGGATTTTTCCGGCTTCAGTACACAAGCTGCATTCTTTGATTATGATGGTGATGCTGATTTGGATATGTTTTTACTTAATCATTCTGTAAATCATGATGGTAATTATGCGCCAAGAAAGAATTTTGAAAACACATTTGATTCTTTGGCAGGGCAAAAATTTTATAAAAACGAACTTTCAAAAGATGCTGCAGGCAAAACGGTTGGTCGGTTTACAGATGTAACAAAACAAACAGGAATTAAAGGCAGTAAAATTGGTTACGGACTTGGTGTGGCAGTGGCGGATATCAACTTAGATGGATGGCCCGATTTTTATGTTGGTAATGATTTTCATGAAAATGATTATCTCTATATCAATCAAAAGAACGGAACGTTTACCGAAGAAACCACCGGCAGGCTGATGCACACCAGTCAGTTCAGTATGGGTGTTGATGTAGCCGATATCAACAATGATGCTTATCCCGACATTATATCCATGGATATGCTGCCTTATGATCCTTATATGCTCCGCAGATCATTGGCAGAAGATGATTATACGATCTTTCAGCAAAAACTTTCTTATGGTTACAATTATCAGTATGCTAGAAATAATCTGCAGGTGAACAGACGCAATGGGATGTTTAGTGAAACAGGACAATATTCCGGTGTATTTGCAACGGATTGGAGTTGGGCTGCACTCTGGATGGATTTTGATAATGATGGAAGTAAAGATCTTTTTGTGTCGAACGGCATTCCTAAACGAATGAACGATATTGATTACATCAACTTTGTCTCCAATGAAGAGTTGCAAGAAAAGCTGAAAAATAACAGCCTTGCAGATAAAGACATGGCATTGGTGAATAAATTTCCTGAAATAAAAATACCAAATCATTTTTTTAAAAATAATGGGAATCTCCATTTTCAAAATATAACCGATAGTATTGAAAGTAATACGTCTACATTTTCAAATGGATCTGTTTATGCCGATCTGGATAATGATGGAGATCTTGATATTGTGGTGAATAATATCAATGACCCAGTTGTAGTGTATGCCAATAATGCAAACGATAAAAAAGAGAAAGCTTATGCGTCTATCAAATTAAAGGGCCAGGAGAATAACATTAATGCAATTGGCGCAAAAATTATTTTGTTTTGTAACAAAGGAGTGCGGACATATGAAAATACCCCTGTACATGGATTTCAATCAAGCATGTTAGCCCCCATTCATCTTGGAATAGATCAAACAAAAATAGACTCTGCATTTTTGGTCTGGCCTGACAACTCGTTTCAAGCAATTGAGATCAGGGCAAATCAGCAAAGCTCGTTTTCCTATGTACAAGGCCTTCCAATATTTAGTTATGCCTTGCTTACAACATATCATCAAACAAAATTTGCTCAAATAGAAGACATCACTGCAGCTACAGGATTATTATATCGTCATTTTGAAAACCCGTTTAACGAATTCAACCGGGAGTCATTAATTCCACATATGACTTCAACAGAAGGTCCGGCATTGGCTGTAGCAGATATTAATCATGATGGGTTGGAAGATGTTTTTGTCGGTGCTTCAAAAACATTTCATAATGCTGTGTACCGGCAGAACGCAGATGGAAAATTTATAAAAATACCTCAACCAGCGATGTTAAAAGACAGTATGTGGGAAAATGTTGATGCAATATGGGTAGATGTAAATAATGACACACATGTAGACCTGGTGATTGCAAATGGTGGAAATGAATACTATGGAAAAGATGCGCATCTTTTGCCACTTTTATATTTCAATGACGGCAAGGGTAACTTAACAAGAAAGAACGATGCGTTTGCTGATATCTATATAACTCAAGCCGTTGTAGTAGCGCATGATTTTAATGGCGATGGATTTATTGATTTGTTCATTGGCGGCAGAACCGAACCATGGGCTTATGGCCAAATTCCCCGCTCCTTCCTGTTGCAAAATGATGGAACAGGAAAATTCACAGATGTAACTAAGAACTATACAAATGAATTGCTGCAACCGGGCATGGTTAGCGATGCTCAGTGGGTTGATGTAAACAATGATAACAAAAAAGATTTGATACTTTGTTATGAATGGGGAGGAGTTGATGCCTTTTTAAGCAATCAAAATAAACTGAGCAAAAAACAATTGACGGATAAAAAAGGATGGTGGAATTTTTTGTTGCCATGTGATATCGACAATGATGGTGATGTTGATTTTATAGCTGGTAATTTTGGATTGAACAGCCGTTTAAAAGCCTCTGAGAAGGAATCGGTGTCTTTATATTACAGCGATTTTGATGATAATGGCAGGAAAGAGCAAGTCATGACCTATTATTTGAAAGGACAGGAAATTCCCTTTGCATCCAAACGGGATTTGGAAAAACAACTCCCCGGTTTAAAGAAAAAGTTTTTATATGCAGGAGATTTTGCCAAATCTACTTTGCTAACATTGTTCGGTCCTGCAAAGATGGAGAAGGCTGATAAATTAACTGCAAATTACTTTGCAAATGCTGTACTGACAAACAAAGGAAACATGCAGTTTGAAGTAAGGGATCTTCCTTTTGAAGCACAGCTTTCTACGTTCAAAGATGCTGTAGTGATAGATGCAAACAAGGATGCGTTACCCGATATATTCATGCTGGGCAACTATCATGATAACAATGTTGAAATAGGCAGACAGGATGCCGATTTCGGAACAATGCTCATCAACAGGGGTAATGGCCAATTTGAATATCAACCAATAAACGGTATGGCAATTAAAGGCCAGGTACGCAAAATTAAACCGCTGCGTGTAAAGCAGCAAAATACATTTGTCCTCGCAAAGAATAATGACAGCCTGATGGTTGTAAGATTTAATTAAAACAATTCAGTACATAATAGGATAGTACAATCTTGTTACCCATTTTGAAGTATCCGTTTCAAGCAGTCGGTTTGTGACTAAGGATTGAAAAGGAATTGCCGGCGCAATTTTTTTATAATCTTTTACATAGTTTTTTAACTCAATCTCAGCTGTTGTTACAGAAGCAACACCTCCTTTTACTTCCGCCATTAAAATACTGCCCATCATCATTCTTTTTAACTTAAATTTTCCTTCCGATGGCAATTCGATTTTTACAGGAATAGCTGCCATTGCTTCATATGTATTTGTACTTTCCTGGTACACATACAGCATGGGGAAGTCTTTTTCTTTACCCCCTTTAGCATGGATATAGTCTTTCACGCTTTGAATTATTGAATAAATCTCTGTTGTTGTTGGGTAGTGGTCAAATGTATGTTTAACCGAAACCAGAGAAATTTCAAATTGTTTTTGATTTTCAACCTTGAAACCATAAATGTTTTCGGGTTTATTAAAGTAGTTCCCGGTTTCGTTTACAAAAAGTTCAACAGTTTTTTTTAGTTTCTGTATCTGCATATAGCCAGCAATCCGCTTAAATGGATTTGCAGAAAGTGTAATCGCAGATGTCCATTGAAGCCTGGTAGTATCAATTCCATAATACAAAAACTGGAGAAAGCCCTTTGTTGAATCATCGCCATGAACAACAGTTGCTTCAATTCCATTCAAAAGAATGTTGTCAAACCTGTATTGGATGTTCTTATAGTTATAAAACTGATTCTCTTTTTTTTCACCCGGCAACCAGCGTTGCCATTTATCTTTTTGAATAATATACCTGATAGCGCCATCTTCAGTGCAATTGACATTAATACCGTAAATGAAGGTTTGTTGTGTTGGGATAAAATAAACAGCACACAATACGATTGACAGGAGCAAAGAAATAATAAGTAAGAAACGTTTCATGAAAGTAAGCGATTTTAAGAATATGCAAATTCTCCGGTTAGACAAGCAGCCATTCCTGATGTTTTGCAATGTAAATCTTTTCAACTTTTCATAGTAAAATTGTTTTATATGCTTTTGTTCACAGGGTTTTTTCAGTGGCGAATAAATTATTCATTGCAATCGTTTGCAATCTTATTTTGCTGATTAAGGAGGGATTCAATTCAACTTTAGTAACTATCTTTCATTACTTAATTGAACGATTGCCATGAAACAGATTTTTCTATTTTGTTCTGTATTTTTTTCCCTCCACATTCCTGCTCAATCCATTGACCCCTGGAAGATCACTGCAAAGAATTTCGATCCGGTGAATTACTATGGCGTTACCGTAGCTAATGGAATGATTGGTGTAGTATCATCACCCGAACCATTTAAAGTAAAGGAAGTGGTACTGGCCGGTGCATATGATTTGTACGGAAGGGGAAGAGTAAGCAACTTTTTGAAAAGCTTCAATCTGCTCAATATGTATCTCGAGATTGACGGTAAACGGATTGATGCAAAAGCGGCAGCCAATATGAAGCAGGAGCTTGATATGCAGCATGCAGGGTTTGCAACTTCTTTTGATTATGCAGATAAAGCAACTGTTACCTATACCTATTATTCATTACGTCATTTGCCTTTTACTGTGCTGATGGATATTACCGTTCAACCAAAACAAAACATTACGATCACCGGTGCCAGTGTAATAGAAGCACCTGATGCACTGAAAGATGTACAGAACTATTATAATGAAATTGATCGTCCGCATGTAACCATGAGTTTGCTTACATCATCTGCAAAAAGCCCAACGGGCAAATTACTGATGTGTGCGAGCAATACATTTTTGTTTGAAGAAAAACATGGCACTGAACCAAGAGTGATTCATGAAATGTGGGATAACAATATGCACCTGCTCAAGTTCACCAGGCAATTGAAAGCAGGGGAAACCTATCGTTTCTCTATTGCAGGTTCATCCATTACATCTGCACATCATGATGATCCATTGAATGAAGCAGAACGTTTAACCATTTATGCAAAGCTGGAAGGAAGAACCCGTTTACTTCAGTTTCATCAAAAAGCATGGGAAGATTTATGGAAGAGCAGAATCATTATTGAAGGCGATGAACAAAGTCAGCAGGATGTAAACAGTATGCTCTATCATCTGTATTCTTTTACAAGAGAAGGCACAGCTTTATCACCATCACCAATGGGTTTAAGCGGATTGGGTTATAATGGCCATGTATTTTGGGATACAGAATTATGGATGTATCCTGCATTACTGGTGTTGAAACCTGAACTGGCAAAGAGCATGGTTGAGTATCGCTATCAACGTTTGGATGCTGCAAAAAGAAATGCCTTCAGCAAAGGATATAAAGGAGCCATGTTTCCATGGGAGAGTGCAGAAAGCGGGGTAGAAGAAACTCCCGTGTGGGCTTTGAGCGGTCCGTTTGAACATCATATCACCGCCTGTGTTGCCATTGCCGCATGGAATTATTATTGTGTAACACAGGATAAAAACTGGTTAAAAGAAAAAGGTTACCCCATCATCAGTGCCACTGCCGATTTCTGGGCCAGCAGGGTTGAACGGAACGGCGTTGGAAAATATGAAATTAAAAATGTGGTTGCAGCAGATGAATGGGCTGAGAATGTAGACAACAACGCATTTACCAATGCAGCGGCAAAAGCCAACCTGCAGTTTGCAACAGAAGCTGCAAAAATTTTAGGTATTGTACCCGATGATGACTGGATGAATGTGGCTAACAATATTCCCATTCTGAAATTTCCTGATGGCGTTACAAAGGAACATGCAACCTATAACGGTGAGGGAATTAAACAGGCCGATGTGAATTT
>JANOIQ010000069.1:0-4421 GCA_031407835.1 Chitinophagaceae bacterium | reverse complement strand
CTGAATTTGCACTAATAGATGCAGCCGGGATGGTCAGTATTGTTTTGCTGTAAATCAATCCAATATTTTTTGAATAGAAATACTGCAGATCAGAAGTGCTGGGAACTGGAGTTGGTGATCCCAGAACAAGTACAGAAAACGCCGGCACTGCTGTGATCTTAATAACGTCTTTAAACGTAACACCATCTACGATATAATCAATTCCTTTATCAACAACTGTAAATAAAAACTGGACGGTTCCCGGAATAGTACCTACCGGCGGCCCCATATTAATGTTCACCGTTTTTGTTTCGGTCCAAGTTTGGCCCTTGGCAAGATTGTCTTTTAAATATAAAACTTCAACCAATTGATTATTTAATTCCTTAATACTGTTATACCTGAAATAATCTCCGGGAGATTTGTAATAATATTCATTGGCAGCACTTGAATTGGCAAATACTTTATACGTACGACCACTGATGACTGAATCCTTACTGGTAGCTGTTACTTTAAATGTACCAGCATTGGTTCCGGTAACCGCATAGTTCCATTCGCTTCCTGTTGTAAGGGGTTGGTAATCGCCTGTTACAGCAGGAGTATCTGGATTTTTTTTGCAATTGCCTGCAGAAAGAGTGATCAGCAGTACAGTAAAAATGAGTAGATTTTTTTGCATAGATATTGTTTAAGAATATCTATAACGCTGAATCAGTCCTGTTGTTGCCTAAAATTCGCAGTTCTTGGGAGTACGGGGGAAGGCAATTACGTCACGGATATTACCCATACCTGTAACAAACTGTACCATCCGCTCAAAACCAAGACCAAAGCCTGCATGAGGAACAGAACCAAAACGTCTTGTATCAAGATACCACCAGAGGTCTGCAGCAGGAACATGCATTTCTTTCATCCGCTGCTCCAGTTTTTCAAGTCGTTCTTCTCTTTGCGAACCACCAACGATTTCACCAATGCCTGGCGCAAGGATATCCATGGCAGCTACTGTTTTACCATCATCATTCTGACGCATGTAAAACGCCTTAATCTCTTTTGGATAATTGGTGACAATCACTGGTTTTTTGAAATGCTTTTCAACAAGGTATCGTTCGTGTTCGCTCTGCATATCAATTCCCCACTTTACATCGTACTGGAATTTTTTCTTTTTGTATGCAGGTGATTGAATTAAAATATCAATCGCTTCGGTATAAGTGATTCGTTCAAATTCATTGTTCACAACAAACTCAAGCTTCTCCATTAATCCCAATTCACTGCGTTTGTCCTGTGGCAATTGTTTTTCTTCTTCGGCCAATCGTTGTGCAAGAAACTCCAGGTCTTCCCTGTTATTTTCCATTGCATAACGGATGATGTATTTAATAAACTCTTCAGCAAGATTCATGTTGTCTTCCAAATCACAGAAAGCCATTTCCGGTTCAATCATCCAGAACTCAGCAAGGTGTCTTGCCGTGTTGGAATTCTCTGCACGAAAGGTTGGACCGAATGTATAAATCTCACCAAATGCCGTGGCACCAAGCTCTCCCTCTAATTGCCCGCTTACCGTTAAGTTGGTAGCACGACCGAAAAAATCATCTTTAAAGTTGATGGAACCATCTTCGTTCCGTGAAGGATTATCAAATGGTAAAGTTGATACACGAAACATTTCACCGGCACCTTCAGCATCACTGGAGGTAACAATGGGTGTATGCAGATAAATGAATCCTTTTTCGTTATAAAACTTATGAACAGCAAACGCTAATGAATGTCTAAGCCTGAATACAGATCCAAATGTATTGGTACGAAAGCGTAGATGAGCGATCTCCCTTAAAAACTCAAGACTATGTTTTTTTGGTTGCAGTGGATATTTCTCGGCATCACTATCTCCCAGTATTTCAAGTTCTGTTGCTTTCAGTTCAAGCTTTTGTCCCTTTCCCTGGGAGGCCAACACGGTGCCGCTTACTTTCAGGGAAGCAGATGTGGTGATTCTTTTCAGTAACTCATCATCAAACTTACCCAGTTCCAGCACAACCTGCAGGTTGTTATTGGTACTTCCATCATTCAGGGCAACAAACTGGTTGTTTCGGAAGGTACGCACCCAACCCATTACTGTAACTACCTGTTCTTTCGGTTCCCAACTGAGAAGCTCTTTGATCTTCACTCTTTTGTTAAACATAGCCTGAAATTTTGAGCGGCAAAGATAAATACTAAGCTCTCAGTAAGGTTGTTTCATTCTGTCAAATTCGAAAAATGCCTAAACCCCGGTTCTTTGAAATGTTATATTTTTTTTGCTTTTCTCAATATTACCGTAATATTGCATTGGAATCTGACTGGTATTTAAAATCCGATCTTCAAATAAGCTCATCAAATTCAGTCGTTCCAGGTCCCTTTAACTTTTTTCAACACAATCTTTCAGATCTAAACAATCCTCGTTTTTGAATTCGTGTTAACTGAATTAAATTTTATATGTACGATATCTTACAATTGAACGACATGCTCGTTCCCGAACTGCTGGACATTGCTGAGCAGTTAAAGATTACAGGCTCCAAGAAAATGGACAAGCAACAACTCATTTACAAAATCCTCGACAAACAGGCAGTTGTTGAAAGCGAAGCAAAAGAATCGCCTGATGAAAAAGGCAAACGAAGACGTATTGTGAAAACAACTACTGCTTCCGGTACAGAAGAAGCCGTTGTAGAAAGCGGCGATCCTGAACCCGTTGTAAAAATCCGCAAAAAGAAAGAGGATGCACAAACACCTGTTCCTGTTGCGCAAGTTAAAAAGCCAATCAAAAAAGCAGAAAAAGAAATCATTACACCGGTTATTCCTTCGGGCTTTACCATTCCCGGTGAAGAAGATTTTGTAGCAGGCCCTGAAATTGAAGTTGGAGAACAACAGTCTGCTGAAACAGAAACAAGCCAGGAAGCAGAAAATACCTTACCCGACGAAAGGCCGGTTCCTCAAAAACAATATCCTGTTAACCGCAGGGAACAAACCTTCAATATCGAATTTGATGGTATTATTCTTGGTGAAGGTGTATTGGAAATGATGCCTGATGGATACGGCTTCTTACGTTCAAGTGATTATAATTATTTATCAAGTCCCGATGATATTTATGTATCTCCATCTCAAATCAAATTATTTGGTTTGAAAACAGGTGATACTGTTTATGGTGCAGTTCGTCCTCCAAAAGAAGGCGAGAAATATTTTGCCCTGTTAAAGGTAGATACAATCAATGGCAAACGTCCTGATGAAGTGCGTGACCGTGTGCCATTCGATTATCTCACACCATTGTTTCCTTTTGAAAAATTAAACCTCTGCACTTCTTCCAGCAATTACAGTACACGTATTATGGATCTGTTTACCCCAATCGGTAAAGGTCAGCGTGGATTAATTGTTGCCCAGCCAAAAACGGGTAAAACCATGTTGCTGAAAGAGCTGGCCAATGCAATTGCTGAAAATCATCCGGAATGTTATTTAATGGTTGTACTGGTTGATGAAAGACCGGAAGAGGTAACAGATATGGAACGCAGCGTAAAGGCAGAAGTAATTGCCAGTACGTTTGATGAACCTGCTGAAAAACATGTGAAGGTTAGTACTATCGCTTTGCAAAAAGCAAAACGTTTGGTTGAATGCGGTCATGATGTAGTGATACTGCTTGATTCTATTACACGTTTGGCAAGAGCTCATAACACTGTTGCTCCTTCAAGCGGTAAGGTATTAAGTGGTGGTGTGGAAGCAAATGCAATGCAAAAACCAAAACAGTTCTTTGGTGCTGCACGTAAAATTGAAAATGGCGGATCATTAACCATTATTGCAACTGCACTTGTTGATACAGGAAGCAAAATGGATGAAGTAATTTTTGAAGAATTTAAGGGAACCGGTAACATGGAGTTGGCGCTTGATCGTAAACTGGCCAACAGGCGTGTATTCCCTGCAATTGATATTGTTGGATCAAGCACACGCCGTGATGAATTGCTCCTTGATAAAGATACTGCCAAGCGTATGTGGATACTGCGTAAGTATATGGCCGATATGAATACAGAAGAAGCAATGAATATGCTGCTGCAGAATATGAGAGGCACGAAAGACAACAGTGAGTTTCTTGTAAGCATGAACAGTTAATTTCGTTTTATGAAATATCCATAAAAATTAACGAGCTAACTTATACCAACAGCGATGATAATTTTTATGGATATACTATGTGGCTAACATTCAAACTAAAATGAACACATGAAAAAAATTATTCCTGCATTTGCACTTTTTCTTTTGTTGAGCTGTGAAGACAATTCACAAAAAACAGATACAGAAAAAGTGGAGAGTGAAACAAAAATTGAAATCAAAACAGATTCAGCTGAAGTAAAGATTGGAGAGAATGGTGTTTCAATAAAAGGAAAAGGTGAAGACAACGATTCTGTAAATATTAAGATCAATGCCAAAGATGGAATAAAAATAGAAGG
>JANOIQ010000593.1:0-12390 GCA_031407835.1 Chitinophagaceae bacterium | reverse complement strand
TTCATTTCGTACATAGGGTATTGTTTGAGAACGTATTTATATAATTACAAGTTGCAAATTGACGAATATTCCGCTGTTTTTTATCAGTACTACTACCTGACTTTGAACCTGTGGTTTTTACGTAGTGGAATTTCACTCAATTAACCGGTTCCTCATTCCATACACAATCAGCCCGGCAATTGTTTTCGATCCTACCTTGTTTTTCATGTTTTGCCTGATCGTTTCAATGGTACGTGGGCTTAAAAAAACTTCCTTTGAAATCTCCTCTGTTGTCTTGTCTTCAGCCAGCAATTTCAAAATCTGAAGCTCCTTTTCTGAAAATTTGGTTGTGTTGGGATAATGTTGCTTAACTGTTCTTTTGTAGTTCAATTTCAGTAATACAGCCTGGTTCACCAGTTCGTTGAAATAAAAATCCTCGTTCATACAGGTGAGGATAGCTTCGTAAATTTCGTTGGGATCTGTTGTTTTGGTGAGATAGGCATTGGCCCCCATTTCCATCATTTTGCTCACCATTTGCTGATCATCGTACATACTCAGCACAACAATCTTTACTTCTTCGTATTCCTTACGGATTAATTGCAGGGCATTAATGCCATCTAATTCAGGCATTCTGATGTCCATTAGTAAAATATCAGGTTTTTTAATGGCAAGCTTATGCATCAAGTCCTTACCATCTTCAGCTTCCCAGATTAATTTGAGGTGGGGCCTTCCGCCGAGGGCCATTTTAATACCGTCACGGAAGATTTTGTGATCGTCTGCAATTGCGAACTTAATTTGAGAATCAACAGACATGGGATATTGTGGTTTTAGGTTATCTGCAAGATACAGTACCCAGCCGGATTAACAAAAGGAAATCTAGGGATTTTATAGGAGGATAAGGTAACATTACGAGGTGATTCAACAACTCCAAAGTCTGGGACTGTAAGTACTCTATTTATCAGGTAAATGGCTGTTCCCCTCGTCAAAACCCTGTACTGATTGAAAGAAAAAGGTAGTAAAACAGGAATGTCATGAAACCAAATCTGCCCAATACCTGCTGTATAAATTACTGTTTTGCAACAAATCCCGGTGATCACCCTGCGATGTAATAACCCCGTTTTCTAGTATATAGATCCTGTCGCAAAAAGATTTTAATACATGTAACCTGTGGGTAATAAAGATGACAGCCATGTCTTTCTTAATTTTTTTTAAGAGATGCAGTACAAATTGCTCACTTTCTCTATCCATTGCTGCAGTCGCCTCGTCCAGAATAAGCAGCTCAGGTTTATGATACAATGCCCTTGCCAAGGCTATCATTTGTTTCTGGCCGCCAGAGAGGTTAATCCCTTCCTCGCCAACAAGTGTCATATAAGATTGAGGGAATGATTGAGTAAAAGAATCGAATCCGAATTCTTCCAGAAAGTTCAGTACAGATTGTGTTTGATTGACAGCATCATCAAAAGCAATATTCTCAAGTACGGATGCATTAAAAATGTGAATTTGTTGCGGAACCGTTGCAACCAGCTTTCTCCATGATTCAGTTTTAATTTCTGATAGCGACTGGCTGTTATTTACAACTATACTTCCACTTTCCTGATCGTAATTTTTTACTAAAATTTGGGTGAGTGTGCTTTTACCACAACCGTTTTCACCCATCAGGGCTATTATTTCTCCTTTGCAAACTTTAAAAGAAATATCATTTAAAATCCTGCCCCTTCCTGCAAAACGAAAAGCAAGATTAGCGAGGGACAAACTTTCAAATACTTCAATACTTTGTTCGCCACTTTCTTCATTGTTAATCCCTGTAAACTCGTACATCCTGTCAAATGTAATCTTTGCTTCATTCAGGGGAATGGTTAATAATGCCAGGTTTGCAACTGAAGGCAACAGCGACCCGAACATTCCTAAAATCGCCATCAATTCCCCGGTTTTTAAATACCCTTGAAGTACCTGCTTACTTAAAAAAAACAAGAGGCTGCATAGCAACAAGGCTGCAAAAGCATTCGCAAGAAATGAAAGACGAACCTGGATCTTACCCAGGTAAAAAATCTTATCCTGGTAGTTTTGATAAATAACATTATTTGTGGCAGAAAACAGTTCCTGCCTGTTATGATTTTTGATTGCTTCAATTCCCTGCAGGGTTGAAATATAATTGCCTTCAGCCATTGCATACCCTGACATGATAGAACGCTGTCCGTCCATGATTTTTTTGTTGTTCAAATAAATCAAAAGAAAAAATACCGGCATGGCAACTAAAGCAAATAAGCCAGCCTGCCAGGAATAAGAAAAAATGAAGCTTACTGAAACCAAAACAACTATACAATCTAAAAGGATATTCCCTGCAATCTGGCTGATTACTCTTTGTATGCGTGAAGTGTCATTTAACCTTGCAGTAAGCTCCCCTATTTTTCTTGTGTCAAAAAAAGATTTGGGCAGTTTCAACAGCCGGTTATAAAAATCATCAATGATTCTTATATTAAAATCTTTTGATTGTCTCAACAACAGGTAAGAGCGCAAAACATTAATTCCCTCTTTGGCAAAGAGTAAAAGAAAAACCAATACGATTCCTATTGACAACTTTGCATATTGTTTTTCAGGCAAAATATTATCAATTAACCGTTGCGAGTAAATTGCCATTGTAAGCCCTAAAGCAGCTATAACTATACCAAGAAGTGCCGCAATGGCAAGCAAAGGAAAATCCTGCGCAAGCAGTGCCTTAAACCATTTACGCTTTGCCTTAACAATTGTTTCCTTTCGCTCAAACTTTTCATTAGGCGATAAAATCAAACATGCTTTTGATTTCCAAAGCTTCTCCAGTTCCTGTGGCTGCATATACACAATACCTTTTGCCGGATCGCCAATGAAGAGTTGCTGCTTCCCTTTTATAGTAGTTACTCTGTAATACACAACATAATGCTGAAGGTTATTTTCCAGGGTTACATGCAATATACAGGGAGAATTGTGCTTGAGTAAAGTTTCCATATCTGCTTCACAACCTTCGGCAGTAAAACCTAATTGTTGAGCTGCCTGGTAAAGCCCCAAAAGTGTTGTGCCTGTAATATTTGTACCGCTTAATTTGCGTAGGTTTTCTAAATTATTATCTCCGCCGTGAAACCGGATGATGGAGAGCAGACAGGCTACGCCACAGTCTTTTTGATCTTGCTGGAGAGTAAAACATAATTTAAGCTTATTCATTGATCCTTTTTAGCAGTCGGCTTATTGAAGTTTCCCCATATATTACGTCAGTCAAAATGCCTTCACTATTGTAAATGAAATACGATGGTAGAGAGCCGGGTTTAAAAACATAAAAAAAAACTTTAGCTGTATCCAAACCTATTGACACAAATGATAGCTTATCCAATTCAAAAGCCCTAATAAATTCTATAGTTTCAGACTGGCTACCTATACTAAGCATTGTTAAATGTGTATAAGCAAATTCGCTGCTTTCTTTAACTATTTTTTTTGCCATGTTTTGACAAGCGTCACATTGTGGATCGAAAAAATTTATAATTTTAAAATTCCCATTATTATAATTGGCCCATTTAATAACCTTGTATTTTATGTTCGGCAAGCGTTGTATATGCTCTCTATTTCCTACAATTTGACGTTTCTCTTTCCGGCCTGACAAAGCATATAGAGCAACGAATGATGCTATTATGATTGCATAAACAATAAGTAAATTTTTATTTTTTATCATCAATTTTTGAGGTATAAGAGAAATGTTATAAAAAGCAGCCATATCAATAATATGGGTACGTAACCCGTCAATACAACTCGCCAACAATATTTAAACGTAGAATTTGAAAATTTTGAAAGCAGCCAGCTTAAAACTATCCAGTATAAAACTTCAAAGCTGCCCATTATTTGTAAAGCATACTGAAAATAAAATGGAACATGAATCCCGACTACATTACAAAAAAAATCAATTGAAAATAAAGAGAATTGCTGCTGATTATTATTTTGTAATAACGAGGGGTAGCATTTAAAATAAATAAACTCTGCAAAAAATTTTACCAAAAAAACCAATTGAGCGAAAATAACTGCAACAAAAACGACCCGCCAGCTAAACCCTTTTCTCAATATGCTATCAGTAAAAAAGATGATTGAAGCAACAATAAAAATATCAAGCAATAGCCTTATACTACTTCCCCAAATGCTATCCCAAAAGAAAGGAGTATTAAGCAATGATACTACCCCGTTATTATACACATAATTTGAAAGTTCTTCAAACGATACATTTTCCAGATGCAAGAAACTATTAAAAGCCCATTGAAAAATAGCAAATAGCAAAACAATTAGAGAAAGAGAACTCCATTTATATTTAAGAAAATGCAGCATTAAATTACTAATTGGCTAAGTTTGTAATAGTTACTATTTCGCTTGCTTTTGTACTAATGATTAACAGATATGTATTATTATCTTGCTTTCTCCAATAGCTAATGATGACTCTTTTCAAATCAATAGTCACTCATAAACTTTAATATCTGCCTTAACTATCATATTTCCCCAAAACTTTAAATTCTTTGGCAAAAACCAATTGTAATTATTAAGATTCATCTGCCTTACCCATGTCATTGGAACAGTCCCTTTTTCGGTAAATGATATTTGCGGTTGCATATAATTTTCAGTCTCGCTTTGTTGTTTTATCCATTGCATTGATATGAAGACTGAACGATCAGTCATAACCATATTTTCTTCGGACAAATCTATAACCAGATATTTCCCTTCCAACTTAATTGATTTAAGTACAATATCTCTTGGTTGTAAATCATCACCCGGACTTCCATTATCATTCACCTTATACACATGTATGCGAACTGGATTTGCAGCACCCGATTTCGCATGCTTTGTATATACTTTGAAATAAATTCGCTGAATTGAATATTTTTTAACACCTAAGGGAACATTAATTAAAGTAGCATACTCAGTTCTATCTGACAAGGATGGGGACATGGATTTAGAAACTTTTTCTTCAAAAACCCCGACAGACATTACAGGATAATTTCCAGTATATACACCCTCTAATTCTTTTGGCCTTTGGTTTAATTTAATTTGCGAATATTCTGGCCTTAACCCAACAACAAACTTATCAAAATAACCTACGCAGGAAATTAAAATTGTATCCCCTTTTTCAGGCAAATATGTGAATTCCCCTAAACTGTCTGCTTCAAAATAAATTCCTTTATTCTTTATGTTAATAGTTGCATAAGGGATTTTCTCCCCTGAAATTGAATCAATAATAGAATAAATAATGTGTTGCTGTGCTATTGTTAAATTATAAAAAAAGCAAATAAAGCAGAGCATCATAATGAATCTTGAATGCATTGAAATTGATTTTGAATTGTAAAAGTGCTATGATGCTAGCAAATCTATCAAATTCACCATATTCATCATAGCACATTAAGCCTCATAATTACTTCTCGTAGACAGGTCCACAGCCGTGCACATCTACTTGTATCCAAAACATATAATCGGCCAAACAAGTCTGACACTGATCTGCCCCGGTAATTGGGTTCACAGTATTACAAATCTCTATTGTTCCAGTACCCCAAAATTTTCCGCCTGTAATTCCTTCCATTTGTTTCATTTCTAATTTTTTCATTTTTTTTAAATTTAAATTTTAAACCATTTACTCGTCTTGTGTGTGTTGCGCAACACACAGGGCATACAGTGTTTTTCCCTCATGGCCGCAAAGCCAATCCTTGTTACTTAAGTTAGCCAGTGGTTAGCTGCCGGGCATAAGCATTCCCATACGGTTACCAGCCGCAATATGTTGTAAAAAGGTGTTTCTCATAGATGATAAGAGCTTACTAAACCCTATATTTCAGTTTTTCATTAATTAAGCCCAATTTAAAAAAGGTGTTTTTCCCTAACTAAGCAAAAAGAAACTCAACAAACGAAGCAGGTTATGTAAGCGTGTCACTGCCCATTTTCATTTGTTCTTTCAAAACTAATAGCTGCTCTAAACAATACAAGGGGAAAAACCTCATCATTTAAACGTTTTTTTCCCGCTGCAAAAAGGGAAAAGATCAGTTACTTGCGGAGTAATAAGAGAAATACTGCTTAAAAAGATGGGAATACTGATTGATATATTTTGCCTGATAGCTTTAATCACAGGGCTGCTTACTATAAAGAAAACATACTCTTTGTGGCCAATGCATATATTCCTTATTGCTTCCGAAATTACAAATCTGGCCTTTGTTTTCTTATCCTCGGAAGATACAGTCAATTATATTTATACGAATTTTATAATTATTGAAGGGGCTGTATTCGTTTTCATTTTTAAGGATATGATTAAGCTAAAGCAGTTTCTTTTTCTGGTTCTTTTTAGTTTCTTCGTTATTTTGATCATAAAACTAAAGATATCTTCTTCAAACGCAGGCCTAAACACCTTTTTAAGGGTATCGCCATCAATAATAATAATTACCGGTTGTATATTTTACATAACAAATCTCTTTCGAAATCCATATTCTGGCACTCTCACGAAATCACCATATTTCTGGATTATTGCAGGCGCTTCCTTCCATTTCATATTGAATTTTCCAGCCATTTTTTTTGTGTTAAATCTTGGGGATTTATATCCTACCTTAAAAATAATTACATCTGTAATTATAGAATTCTCCTATATTATTCTTTATCTATTTCTAACTAAAGCTTTCTTATGCAAGAACAGCAATTAAGAATAACCGTTTTCTACATTTTTACAATAGTGTTCCTAATACTGATGGTGTCAGTTGTGGCATTATTGCTGTATGCTTACAGAAAAAAACAGGCATTGCACTTTGAAAAAGAAAACATGCTCAAAGCTGAACATGAAACACAGCTTATCGCCAGCCGTATGGAAATTCATGAGTCAACCTTAACAGAAATATCCCGTGAAATTCACGACAATATCAATCTCTCCCTTACCCTCGCCAAGCTGCAGCTGAATACAATTACATGGGACAATACTGAACAAAACAAACTCACCGTTGGTTCCTGCGCCAACCTTATCGCAAGAACCATTGATGAGCTGAGTAATCTTTCACGGAGCCTTAATGCAGATATTATTGCATCGCAGGGCTTGCTCAATGCCCTCGAAGCAGAGGTTGAAAGAATTAACCGTTCAGCAAAAATCAATATAACCATGCATGTTTTTGGAGAAACAAAATTTCTTGAATCGGAAAAGGAACTGATCCTTTTCCGCATCATACAGGAAGCCCTGCAAAATATCATCAAGCATGCCAGTGCAGGCCTTGTTCAGTTTCATCTTTACTTTCAGGAGAAAGAGTTGCTGATCCATATAGCTGATGATGGTATCGGTTATAACGCACAGCAGCCAAAACAAATTGGCGCAGGTATTACCAATATGCAGGCAAGGGTAGCGGCATTAAACGGCAGTTTCAGTATAGAAGGCATACAGCATAAGGGAACAACTATTACCATTAAAATTCCATATACACCCAATGACAACTGAACAACAAAAAATAAAAGTGCTGATAGCAGACGACCATGTACTGCTTCGCAATGCACTTGCCGGATTGATTGATCATTTTCAGACATGCTCTGTTATTTTCCAGGCATGTAATGGATTGGAAGTAATGCAATGTCTCAGGAGCGGTAATATTCCCGATATCATCCTGCTCGATTTAAATATGCCCGAAATGGATGGGTTTGAAACGGCAGAGCAGTTACAGCTTCAATACCCTGCAGTAAAAATAATGGCTGTAACAATGTACGATTCTGAACTTTCACTGATCCGTTTATTGCAGTTTGGAGTTAAGGGATTTTTACGGAAAGACATTCAGCCGGCTGAGTTAAAAACTGCCATTGAAACACTGCACAGGGATGGATATTATCATTCCAATTATCTTGGCAGCAAACTCTCCGGCCTGTTTATAAAGGGGAAAGATAGTAAGCGCAAAATTGATGAAGCTCTTTTACAGGAAAACGAATTGATTTTCCTGAAGCATGTCGCAACAGATAAAACCTACAAAGAAATTGCTATTGAAATGAAATTAAATCCCCGTGCAATTGATAGCCTAAGAGACCAGCTCTTTGTAAAATTAGATGTTAAAAGCAGGGTTGGCCTGGCATTATATGCCGTTAAAAATGGACTTGTAAGATTCTAAGTCATAAAACCTCCCATACTCAAACTTGAAGGGTAATGACCTTTTTGAAAATGAGTTACCATTCTGCAGGAAACAGTTTGCTTGCTTTGTAGTTTTTCAATACTTTTATTCTTTACTATTTTATTGGCTTGTATTTTCTCTTTTTAATCAATATGCTGTTCAATTTCTTACTATTATCCTTCTACAAAGCCAAATGAGGAAATGTACTAAGTGTTTTCACTTATTAACATTTTCTGCACAAGGGTCTTTTACTTGGTCATTTTACTTTCAAATTCTCGTGAAACTTCTTATTACTACTTAGTAATTTTACGTATTTTAAATCGTAATATTGCCTAAGTTTTTTTACTTATTTAACTACATTTTACCTGTAATTTCTTTTTTATCAATTAGTTACCAATGTTTTCAACAGTCTTCCTAAAATGTGCCTATTGGCTGTCCTTCATATTTTTTAAAAATTAGCACATTAAATACAACTTCTAAAACCTACAACTATGCAAAAAGAATTACAACAAAAAACCCAGATCGAGGAAATAGGAAGACATATTGGCTTTGAGGCTGGAGAGGAAATGGTAAAAAGATTTTTCGATAAAAACCCTGAAGAAGCTTTCGCCAATATTCTTGGAAAAAATCTTTTTGCAAAAATACTTGCACAACCAGGATGTGTTGGTATCGCAATTGTACCTGGTTATAACAGTGCCGGAATTCGTCAGTCTGTTTTAGTAGGTGTAGATGCAAATAGAAAACCTATTCTTGAATATACAGTAGTTACAGCTACAGGCGAAATGATTCTTGAAGAAGGTATGATTGGTGATGATGGTGCTGTAGTTCACGACGGATGGGGATCGGGTAAGTAATTTTTGACTGCTTATTGGAAGTTCCTATATTTGACTCAAACCGTCAGATATAGGAATTTTTTTATTATTAAACGACTTGCGAGGAATAACGATGTTATTGCCTGTTATAATGTACTTTTCATCGAAGAGTAACAGGAAGGTATTGTATAAGAGGATATTGCTATTCTATTTTTTGTACAGCATTTTTAATGAGCTCTTAAATAATTTTTCCTATTCAAGGTATCCTGATCTTTATTTCTGGAACGGCATTTTTTTTGCTATCCTGAAAATATTTCTCATTTGTTTTATTTTTTATAGTATTTCATCATCGACTTTACTAAAAAAATTAACGATTATTAGTTTTTTCACGTATTTATCATTTTTACTGATTCTTTCAATTTTTTTTAATAACACAAGCGACTATAATAAAATACCTTCTTCTGTACAAGGAATTATTTTGCTTATTCTCTCAATAACTTTTTTCTACGAAAAAATGAAAGCTCCTGATACGTTATTCATTTATTCGTTACCTGAGTTTTGGTATGTGGTTGCAATATTTATTTACTCTTCAGGCACGTTTTTTATATATGTATTTGCTGAATTTTGGCTTGAAAACAAATCTAATATAGATGACTATACTGTTATTCATTCATTTATCTCCATTTTGACCAATATTATTATAGGATATTCAATGTGGAAGCAAAGTAAAGAAAAACAGCTAACATCATTGAAAGCTAACATCTTATAACAACCGCTTTAACCCATGTTTTTTTTACAAGCCCAAAATTCTGCAAATACCACTTATGTTGTATACTTTGGTACATTCGGTATGCTGCTGCTTGCAGTAAGCCTTATTGTCTTTATAGTCTTTCACCAGCGAAAAGTGATTTACTTCCAACTTCGAATGAAAAAAATGCAGGAAGATCAACAGCAAATGATGCTGCAGGCTTCTATTCAAAGCCAGGAAGAGGAACGTCAACGAATTGCCGCAGATCTGCACGATGATGCCGGCCCCCTTTTAGCTACCGTACGGCTTTACCTTAATGAAGGTCTTATTCACCAGGACCAGGGTACTCAATTACAAAGTATTTACAATGCCAAGCAAATCATTGATGACACCATTCAGTTGATCCGGAATATGTCACACAATCTCATTCCTCCAACTTTAAAAAACTTTGGACTGGAAAGTGCTGTAAATGATATGTTTCAGAAAATCAATGGCAGCGGCTCTATCAGTGCCAGTGCCCGCTTTCATGATTATAAAAGGCGTTTAAAGTTGGAATATGAATTATCGATCTTTCGTGTACTGCAGGAGTTGGTCAATAACACCCTAAAACACAGCCACTCAAGCTTTATACATTTAACACAGAACAAGACAGACCAATATATCTATATCCGTATGCATCATGATGGTGAAGGATTAACACAAACAGAATATGAAAAACTGAGGGATACTCCGAAAGGTATGGGGTTAAAGAATATTTTCAGCCGTGTTAAGATCTTAAACTCAAAAATCCTGTTTGAAAAAGATTCATCCAACACATATTATAAAGTAACTATAGAGATTCCTGTAGAAGCAATGCTATAATTGTTTAAAAAGTTTAACTTTAAATCCAAATCTTATGAGCCAGATAAAAGTAGCAATAGCAGACGATCACCAGATATTCCGGAAAGGAGTAATTCTTTCTCTCCGTTCATACACGAATATTAAATTTGTATTGGAAGCCGAAAACGGCGAAGAATTATTAGCCGGATTGGCTGAAGCCCAACCCGATGTAATTCTAATGGATCTCCGGATGCCTGGTAAAGATGGTATTGAAACCACGAAGGCCGTCAGCAAACAGTTCCCCCATATGCATGTGCTGGTGCTTACGATGTATGAAGACGAACGCTTTGTAACCCACCTGATGGAGAATGGTGCAAATGGTTACCTGCTGAAAAGCTCTGACCCGGCTGAAATTAAAAAAGCCATTCTTGAAGTATATACAAAGGGGTATTATCTCAACAACTTTGTAAACCGCATACTCCTTAAAAAATCGCATACTAAAGCAAAAGCAATTCCTACACTGAACAGTGAAATCCAGATTTCAGACAAAGAGAAGCAAGTGATCAGGCTTCTTTGTATGGAGTATACTGCCCAGGAAATTGCAAAAGAAATGGAAATCAGTCCACGTACTGTTGAAGCAATAAAAGACCGTTTAATGGAACGTTTTGGAGTTAAGAATTCAGTAGGACTTGTTTTCTTTGCTATGAAAAACTCGCTGATTGATTAATCAAGCTCGGTTTTTATATGACTGTACTGAAGTGACTCCTTAAGGGCGCTGAGCATATACTTTGCAAGTTTCGGATTTATTGTACTCAGCTTTTCCAAATCTTTTGCGCCCATTTCGTAAGCTGCTTTTATGCCTTCTGCGTTATTGCCAAGTTCAATAATTGTATTTTCATCATTGTTCTGCCTGTCTTCAACAAGGTCTTTAAAATCATCTAATAACAAAATTGGTCTTGCCAGGGAATACCAGTAAGGCAGAAACTGCTCAATCCATTCATCAGTTAAATCAAGATCAATAATGGTAAATAAAAATGCATCTGACCGGGCCAATGCTTTATGTTTTGTTTCAAATTTGAAATTCTGAGGAACCTCCCCTGAAAGAACTTGATATAAATCATCAGCAAGCTTCTTCTGTTTCAAATCAGGTTTCCAAATTTGCTGACAACTTTTGAGAAACTGATCAAACGAAATTTCCCTGTTTTCGTATCGTTTTAGCTGGTCAAACCCGTTTTCCATTAGTGAGACGTGTTTATCATTTAACAGCAGTTCCAATGGTACCCCTAATTTGTGAATGAGATCAAAAGCAAATGGAATCGTTAAAAACCCAAACCCTCCGGAAATATAAATCCGTTTCTTTTCCCAGAATAAATTGTTTACCGGTACAGGTCTTTCATTGGCGAAGTAATCTGCAATTCTACTGTTGACCCCTAACAGGTCTTGCAATTTTCTTGAGGTTATTACCATCAGGTCTTTTTTTAAGTGAGTCTATTTTTTTGTTTAAGTTTTGATTTCGTCTGCTGATATCGGAAGAAACAGAGTCAGTTATAACTTTCAGCAAGTCAGGACGCTTTAAATAAAAATTATAACTTCTGCTGAATTCATTCCTGGTTGTATTGTGCAGCTGAAATATTTTCAGAAAGTAGGATGCATCTTCAGCAGGTAACTTTAGTGATGTGTCTTTCAGAATTCGTTCATTGTTCAAAACATCAGCAACCAGAATATCTGTAAGTACTGCCTGCATTTTTTTGGGTGATAATACTCCTTCCGGGATATTGTTTTTATCTGAACAGGAAATGACGAGTATAATGCTGCAGTATAGAATAATCAAACTCCTCATTTCAACTCCTGTTTATACTTATTCGAATTACTTACATCCAGTCTGCTCAAAATTTCAACCACTTTTGATTTGTCCTGAACC
>JANOIQ010000545.1:0-9701 GCA_031407835.1 Chitinophagaceae bacterium | reverse complement strand
CCACGGGAAATTTTTTCCAGCATAATCTCACTTTCAGCCGAAAGAATACGCTGCACCAACTGCCCTGCACTCATCTCTAATGAAAAGAAAGCAACGCCTGTTGGTTTTGTTGGATGCAATGCCGCATTACGGGCAAGGTTCAACGCAAATGCCGTTTTACCAACTGAAGGACGTGCTGCTAAAATTACCAGATCTGTTGGCTGCCATCCATAGGTTACTTTATCCATTGTTGGGAATCCCGTTGGAACACCCGTTACATCTTCATCTTTATTCCGCATGTCCTCAATACGCTGAATGGTTTTAATCAGCACATTATCAAACGAATCAAAATTTTTGCGGAGATAGTTATTCGTAATTTCAAACAGTTTGCTTTCAGCATCATCGAGCAAATCAAATACATCTGTACTTTCTTCATAAGCATCGCCAATAGTTTCTCCGCTGATGCGGATCAATTCACGCTGCAGGAATTTTTGCAGAATGATTCTGGCGTGTGCTTCAATATTGGCAGTAGATACAACAGTATTGGTTAAGCGTGTTACAAAGTAAGCACCACCTACCATTTCCAGTTCTTCTTTTAATTTCAGTTCCTCAACCACCGTCAGCAAATCAATTGGTGAGCTTTTGGTGGTAAGCCCCTGCATGGCACGGAAGATGCGCTGATGGGCGTCTACATAAAAACATTCCGGACGTAAAATTTCACTAACGGTATCGAATGCGCTTTTTTCAAGCATTACTGCTCCGAGCACTGCTTCTTCGAGTTCTTTTGCCTGCGGCGGAACCTTTCCATAAACCATCGTGGAAAGGTCAAGAGACGGTTTTCTCTTCGACTTGCGGTCTTTATTAATGTTTGCTAAATCCATGTTGCTAAAAAATAGAAGGTTTGGTTTTGGGGCCCTTTCCGAAACAACCAATACCCAAATCGACTGTTATGTAATTGTTACCGAAACAAGGGTGACGAATGTAATCGCAAATTCAATACAAGCAAAAACAAATCCACTCATTAATTTCTTCAACCGCAATTCACATTAATTTGGGGGTTATCCACCTCTTTTCCCGTTTCATTCACATAAACTAACCCTGTTATCCTCAATTTAATTTATTTTTTCGCTCTGGCCCAATGTATTTCCACACCCACTGTGCAGAAAGATTTTAGCTCATTTTTTTTGTCGGGTGCTTCAGATTACAATATGGAATTTTACTCATTTTTACCTCTTTCTTGCACCTGCAATTCAACAGCAGTAGGGCTTTTTCATGAAAAATCAGTTTGAAAAAAGGAAAAACACTCATCTTCTCTGCTTTTTTCGCCTGTGCTGCACAGTTACCGGATTTCATTGAGGAAATTGTCATTAAATCACTCAAAAGTCGTTTGTGCATCAAGCATCCAAAGAATTATCTTTGCATCTTTCCTGAATAAAAGAGTAAAATCAGAATGATAATCAGTTATAAATGGCTGCATGAATATTTGCCGGTTCAGGTGGAACCAGAGCGTTTAAGCCGCATTCTTACTTCTATTGGTCTTGAGGTAGAAAGCATGGAGCCTTACGAAGAAATCAAAGGTGGGTTAAAAGGATTATTGATTGGCGAAGTGCTGACTTGTGAAAAACACCCGGATGCAGATAAATTAACATTAACAACCGTAAATGTTGGTGGAACTGAACCTTTGCAGATTGTTTGCGGCGCTCCAAATGTAGCAGTCGGACAGAAAGTGGTGGTTGCAACAATTGGCACAACTATCTATCCAGTTAGTGGTGAACCATTAACGATGAAAAAAGCAAAGATCCGTGGTATTGAAAGTCATGGAATGATCTGTGCAGAAGATGAAATTGGTTTTGGCAACAGCCATGCAGGCATCATGGTATTAAAGCCCGATGTACGTCCCGGAATTCCTGCTGCAGAATATTTCAAACCATATACTGACTGGATCATTGAAATTGGATTAACACCCAATCATATGGATGCGATGAGTCATATGGGTGTGGCAAGAGATGTGATTGCTTATCTGAATTTCCATGATAAGAAACAATACACACTGAAATCACCTTTCAGCAGCAACTTCAAACCCGATAATAAAACATTACCAATCAAGGTTAAGATTGAAAATAAGGAAGCATGTGAGCGCTATGCCGGTGTGAGTATTTCCAATGTAACCGTAAAGGAGAGTCCTGATTGGATGAAACAACGCTTAAAAGCAATCGGGTTAAGACCAATTAATAATATTGTTGACATTACCAATTACATGTTACATGAAACAGGACAGCCATTGCATGCTTTTGATGCAGATGCTATTATTGGAGGAGAAGTGATTGTCAAAAATCTTCCTGAAGGAACGGCATTTCTTACATTGGATGAAAAAGAAAGAAAGCTGAGTGCTGAAGACCTGATGATCTGCAATAAAGAAGAAGCCATGTGTATTGCCGGTGTATTCGGTGGAACAAAAAGTGGTGTAAAAGAAACAACGAAGAATATTTTTCTTGAGAGTGCCTGGTTCAATCCTATTACAACACGTAAAACTTCCTTTCGTCATAACCTGCGTACAGATGCAGCAACAAGATTTGAAAAAGGTGTTGATATCAGCAATACTGTGAATGTTTTAAAACGTGCTGCTTTGCTGATTAAAGAATTGGGTGCTGGTGAAATTGCAAGTGACCTGGTTGACATTTATCCAACCCCAAAACAAAAACCGCAGATCGCTATCAAATATCACTACCTCAAAAAAATCAGCGGCAAGAATTACCATCCTGATACGGTGAAGAAAATTTTTGAATCATTGAATTTTGAGATCGTAAAAGATTCCATTGATGAGTTATGGGTGTCGCCACCGTTCAGCAAACCGGATATTGAACTTGCTGCCGATCTGGCTGAAGAAATTATGCGGATCGATGGACTGGATAATGTAGAAATTCCAACAAGCATCACCATTTCTCCATCAACCGAACTTGATTTTACGCCATTTGCTTACAAAGAAAAGATCAGCAACAGTCTTGCCGGGCAAGGGTTTCATGAAATCTTCACCAATTCTATTGCCAACAGTGCGTGGTACAGTGAAGAAGTATTGGCTACAACAGTAAAGATGCTCAACAACCTGAGTGCTGAACTGAATGTGATGCGTCCGTCAATGCTTGAAACAGGTTTACAATGCATTTCATTTAACCTGAACAGAAAGAATAATAACCTGCGCCTGTTTGAGTTTGGTAAAACATATACCACATCAGAAGTGGGTAAATATTTTGAAACAGATCACCTGGCTATTTATACTTCCGGCAATACACAAGCTTCGTGGAAACAAAAAGCTTCTGCCACTGATATTTATTTTCTCAAAGCTGTTGTAAATGGAATTTTACAGCAGGCAGGTATAATTTCTCAAACAGAATTAATTGATGCAGAGAGAGATTTCAGCAGTGGCATTCAATATAAAGCCAATAAACAGGTGGTTGCAAAAATTGGCATTGTTGATGCGAATCAATTAAAACAGTTTGATATTAAACAACCTGTTTACTTTGCTGATATCAACTGGAATATTTTAACAAGGCTTGCATCAACTACCAAGCTGGAGTACAAAGAGATTGCACGTTTCCCTGCTGTAGAAAGGGATCTGGCCATTGTGATTTCAAAAGCAATCAGCTATGCTGAGGTAGAGAAAACAATTTTTAATGCTAAAGTGAGCCGTTTAAAATCGGTTTCTTTATTTGATGTGTTTGAAAGTGAAAAAATTGGAGCAGGGAAAAAATCAATGGCATTGAATTTGGTTTTTCAGGATGATGAAAAAACCTTAACGGATCATGAAACAGAAAAAATGGTCGGTACGTTGATCCAGGCTTTGGAAAAGCAAATGGAAGCTGAGATCAGAAAATAATTTTTACTAATTAAACATTCGGCTTATTGTGGTATTGCTTGACCAACATATTCAAACTCTGCAGCAGAAAATGCATCTGTTGGTAAAGAAGCATCAGCAGCTGGAAAAAGAAAACCTAAAGCTGAAAGAAGAACTGAATTTCCTGAAGAAAAACAGTTACGATAATAAGCAGGAGTTTGAAATAATGGAAATGCAGAACGCCATTCTTAAAGCATCGCAACAGCAATTAGATGATAAAGAAAAGAAGGAACTTGAAAAAAAACTGACCCATTTTATTAAAGAAATTGACCGCTGTATTGCCATGCTTACTCAGTAACAGTCAAACTCTTTTTACCAGCCTTACTTTCATTTCATTGTCACCGCTCTGCAGTTCAACGGTATAAACGCCATAAGGAAGATCATTTAAGCCATTCCATGTTAAAGAATTCTGATGGTGGCTGTCTGTTTCCATGCTTCGGCAAATAGAACCTTTATCATCTTTCAATACGGCTTTAAATCCGTTAATTTGGGGTGAGAAAAGTTCCAGGGTCAACGAGTCGAGAAACACCTGGGGTTTGATGGTTGCGAACATTTTTTGTGGTTTGGTTTCAGTAAATAGTCGGTTCTCAGGGCGTTTCTAAAAGCTGCAGTCAAACAAAAGAAGATGGATTTATTTTACTTGGGAAATCTAATATAGAGCATCAAATTCATATTTCATAATTATGGAAACATTAATTCCGGTAAATATTATCATAGGCGACAGAAGCTATCGCATTAAAGTAACCCCTGAGGATGAAGAACATGTACGCAAAACGGTAAAAATCATCAATGATAAGATCCTTGAATTCAGAAGTAGCTTTGCCGGAAAGGACATTCAGGACTATATAGCCATGGTACTGATCTGGTATGCCACACAGGTAACTTCAGAAAAGAAAAATGCCACAGCAGAGGGAGATGAACTCCAATCAGCTGAGGCATTGAAAAAGCTGGAAGAGCAGATTGACCAATTGTTGAAGCCAGCTTAATATCTGATACTTAAAATTGTACTTTTTGAGTGATGGTCATCGGAATTGCTATCGTTATTATTTCAATTTTGCTTTTGAGCTCTATACCTGGTATCATTTATTTCAGGAACTCCAATTTAGGCGACAAAACTAAAGACCAGACTGTTACAGCCAAACTAATGTTTCAAAAGCTTTCTTATTCTCCTTTTGTCAGATAACCATAGCTGGCTTATTTTTAGTAATTTCGCCGACCATATTCCCGCTATGAACAGAAACGAAAGCATAGAGAGGAACGATTTGCTGACAGAATTAAACAAACCAGTTAAAAACAATGGAACCCACAATTTTATACATTATAATCGGAGCTGTTACACTCATAATTGGAGTGGTAGCGGGACGATTCGCCTTCGCCAAAAACACTAAAAAACAGGTTGAAGAAGCAGACTCACAGGCACTCACAATTATCAGAGAAGCTGAATTAAGAGCAGAAACAATCCGCAAGGAAAAGGAATTGGAAGCCAAAGAAAAATTTGTTCAACTCAAATCTGACTATGAAAGAGAGGTGAATGAACGTAATCGGAAAATTGGCGAAACGGAGAACCGTGCCCGTCAAAAAGAGCAATCTATCAATCAAAAAGAAGGCAATCTTGAAAAACAGCTCAAGGAAAATGAAGTAATCAAGGAAAACCTTAACCGCCAGATTGAAGTTGTAAATTTAAAACGTACTGAACTGGAGAAACACCAGGAAGAACATATTCGCCGGTTGGAAAAAATCGCCGGTCTCAGCGCTGAAGAAGCAAAAAATCAATTGGTGGAAAGTTTGAAGCAGGAGGCTCATACAAGAGCTTTGGTTTTGCAACAGGAAATTATTGAAGATGCGAAGCTGAAAGCTAATAAAGAAGCCCGCAAAATTATTATTCAATCTATTCAGCGTACAGCAGCAGAGCAAACAATAGAAAATACGGTAACCGTGTTTAATCTGGAAAGTGATGAGATTAAAGGCCAGATCATTGGTCGTGAAGGACGTAATATTCGTGCCATTGAAGCGGCAACGGGTGTTGACCTTATTGTTGATGATACGCCTGAAGCAATCCTTCTTTCTTCGTTTGATCCCCTTCGTCGTGAAGTTGCCCGTTTGAGTCTACAACGCTTGGTGGCAGATGGTCGTATTCACCCTGCTCGTATCGAAGAAGTGGTGGAAAAAACCAAACGCCAGCTGGAAGAACAGGTGATGGAAATTGGCGAGCGCACTGTTATTGAATTGGGTATTCATGGTTTGCATAAGGAATTGATCAGGATGGTGGGACGTATGCGTTTCCGTTCTTCTTATGGGCAAAACTTATTGATGCATAGCCGTGAAACTGCCAACCTATGCTCCATTATGGCAGCAGAACTTGGACTAAATCCAAAACTGGCGAAACGTGCCGGTTTGTTACATGATATTGGAAAGGTACCCGATGAAGAAACTGAATTAAGCCATGCATTGCTTGGTGCCAAGCTTGCTGAAAAATATGGTGAAAACCCGGCAGTAGTTAATGCTATCGGTGCCCACCACGATGAAATGGAGATGCAATACGTAATTTCCCCAATTGTTCAGGCTTGTGATGCCATCAGTGGTGCAAGGCCGGGAGCCCGCAGGGAAATCATGCAGCAGTATTTGCAGCGAATTAAGGACCTTGAAAGCCTGGCTATGACCTATCCCGGAGTTGAAAAGGCTTATGCCATCCAGGCTGGCCGTGAACTGCGTGTAATAGTAGAAGCTGATAAAGTAACCGATGCTGAATCAGATAAACTGAGCTTTGAAATGGCTCAAAAGATACAAACCGAAATGGTTTATCCCGGTCAGATCAAGGTTACCGTAATCAGAGAAAAAAGAGCTGTAAACGTGGCAAGGTAGTAGAAAGTAGTTGGTAATGCGGGATTAGGAAAGTGGAGGTTAACTTTTTTTCCAAATTCCGCAGAACAAATTACAAATTCCTGCAAAAACCCCCTACCTTTGCCGTCCTAAAAATTAAGAGTTATGAACGCCGCTGTTGCATTTATACATGAACAATTAACTGCTAAAAAGGAGTATCCTAAATTTAAAGCAGGTGATAATATTACCGTTAACTATAAAATTGTAGAGGGCGGTAAAGAACGTATCCAGAGCTTCCGTGGCGATGTGATCAAACGTCAGGGTGTTGGCGCAACTGCTACATTTACAGTGCGTAAGATTTCTGATGGCGTTGGTGTTGAGCGTACTTTCCCGTTCAGTTCTCCGAATGTTGATTCAGTTGAACTGAATAAAGTTGGTAAAGTAAGCCGTGCAAAACTCTTCTACCTGCGTGAAAGAAGCGGTAAAAGTGCCCGTATTAAGGAAAAGCGCATAAAATAAGCATCTCATATTTTTATAAAAGCGGAAAGAATCTTTCCGCTTTATACTTTTATCTATTATCTTACGTTCAATAACCTACTAAAAGAACCAGTACAATACCGAATCCCATTCCTATCGAAACAATCTTTACCCAATTGTTAATTTTAAAAAATGTTTCGGTATGAAGAAAGTATTGTTGGCTTTTGCAGTAGTAACCTTTTTGTTAATGTCATGTAATCGTGGCCTTACGCCTTACCAGGCAGCAAATGGTAAAGCTGGTAAATGTGGAAAGAATTATATCCGCTAACTGTAATAAGTTAAACTCATTGCAACCTTCTTCACAGAAGGTTTTTTTATGCAAATCTTTCTGCGACTGTCTTTCGTAAATAGCTGTAACTTTGATTTCTTACTAAATTAAATATTATGAATTTTCAACCCATACTTCTCGGCGTACTTGGTACACAGGAAATTATTTTGATCGTAATTGCCATCCTGATTCTTTTTGGTGGTCGCAAAATTCCTGAACTTATGAAAGGTCTTGGTAAAGGTATTCGTGAGTTCAACGATGCAAAAAGTAATGTGCGTAAAGAAATTGAAGACAGCACAAACGATACACAGCAACCGAAGTAATCTTTTCGTTTCATCTTTATCTTTCCTTCACTGATTGAAGCTGTGTAGCTATTTGTATCCATTTGCAACCATAAAGGATTATCATGAAAGCCTGTTGATGAATAATACTTCCTGCAGAGAAGCAGTTGACTATTATTTATCACAAATAAAATTGCATAAAGATTTGAATGCGCTTGTTCACAGTTTTGATGCAGAAGCGAAGCAGAAAGCAGCTGAATTAGATGAACAGCGTAAAGCAGGCAAATCGTCAGGCAAACTGCATGGAGTTATTTTCACCATAAAAGATGTCATTGCATTTAAACAACATCCTGTTTCTGCAGCATCAAAAATTCTCAAAGGTTTTCATTCAATTTATAATTCAACAGCAGTTGAACGCTTATTGGCAGAAGATGCCATTATCATCGGCACCAATAACTGCGATGAATTTGCCATGGGCAGCAGTAATGAAAATTCTTCGTATGGTGCAGTGAAAAATTTAATGGATGAAGAACGTGTACCCGGCGGTTCATCCGGTGGATCAGCTGTAGCAGTACAGGCCAATCTTTGTATGGTTAGTTTGGGTAGTGATACGGGTGGTTCTGTCCGTCAGCCAGCAGATTTTTGTGGTGTAGTTGGCATGAAGCCAAGCTATGGCAGGATCAGCCGGCATGGTTTGATTGCTTACGGTTCAAGTTTTGATCAGATTGGCATACTGGCAAATAAGGTGGAAGATGTTGCATTAGTCTTATCTGTTATTGCAGGAGCTGATGACTTTGACAGTACCGTTTCATCCTTACCAGTTCCTGATTATGCTGTGGCCTTAAATCAAACACAATCAGCCAAACCTGTTGTGGGTTATTTTAAACAAACATTAGAACATGAAGGATTGGATGCAGAAATCAAATCAGCTCATGTCAACTTCATCAACCAGTTAAAAAAAGACGGTTATGAAGTAAAAGAACTTGATTTTGATCTCATCGATTATATCGTTCCTGCTTATTATATTTTAACCACTGCTGAAGCAAGCAGTAATCTCTCCCGTTTCGATGGAGTTCGTTATGGCCCGCAATCGACCCCGGTAAAAGAAGAATTAACAGAATTTTACTCGGCCAACCGTTCCGATGGTTTTGGTAAAGAAGTACAACGACGCATCATGCTCGGAACTTTTGTATTAAGTGCCGGTTACTACGATGCTTATTATACAAAGGCACAACAGGTAAGACGTAAACTTTACGATGAAACAAAGCTGGTATTCAGGGATGTAGATGTTTTGCTGATGCCAGTATCTCCTTCTACTGCGTTTAAGATCGGTGAAAAAAGCAGTAACCCGATTGAAATGTACCTGGCAGATATTTATACTGTTTATGCAAACCTTGTTGGTATTCCTGCCATCTCTATTCCCCTATTTCAGCATAGTAATGGGTTACCGTTTGGCCTTCAACTGATGACAAAGCATTTTGATGAGCTATCTTTGCTGCGCCTTAGCAACGAATGGTTGAAAACCTATAAGGCCGTTTAATTTTATTATGCAGAAAATTCTATTGCTTATACTTCTTAGTGGAAGTTGTCTTTTGTCGTTTGCACAGAAAGACAGTTCAGGCAATGGAACTGTTACTGATACAACACAGGGTAACGTTGACAAATACGGATTTCAAACACTCTTCGTTAACAAAGAATTCAATCCAGCTGTATCGTATGATGCTCAGATTCATCCGCAGGCATGGGGCTTTATCCAGGATTATTTAGAAGGTCATGGAAAAAGTTTGACGAAAATGAAAAGCTGGGGCGTTCCTTATTTTACATTGATTGATAATGTACTCATGCAATACGGATTGCCGCATGAGTTAAAATATCTTGCGGTGATCGAATCGGGTTTAAGTACAGGTGCAACAAGCTGGGTTGG
>JANOIQ010000492.1:0-9438 GCA_031407835.1 Chitinophagaceae bacterium | reverse complement strand
AAAACCCTCGGATCTGAGAAGACAGATGATAAAAAATTCACGCTTCCACGGAAATTATACCAAGGTACAGTTACGCATTACAATTTTTACTACAACGCTACTGTCAAATTAAATGCCATTATTGAAAAAGCAAAGCTGAGTCATAAAGATGATTATACGCAGCTTCTTCCTTTTTATAATTTTTCAACTAAAACAACAGCGGTTGATTCTGCAGAACTGGATTCAATCATGTACAAAGCAACAGCAGGTATTGTGCTCCATGATCTGCGGAACAGTTATATTGATAATATGTACCTGCTCATCGGGCAGAGTTATTTCTACTGGCGCAAGTTTGATTCAGCTTACCGCATTTTTCAATTCATCAACTATAATTTTTTTCCAAAAGGAAAAGATGAATATACAATTGTTGTAGGTTCAAACGACCGTTCAAGTAATGGATCATTAAACATCGCCTCTAAAGAAAAAAATACCGTTATTCAAAAAGTTTTTACCCAGCCTCCCAGCCGTAACGATGCATTGATCTGGCTGGCAAAAACCTATGCAGAAGACAGTTTGTATGCAGAGGCTTACAGTTTGGTTAATCTGTTACGGAAAGATCCCATCTTCCCAAAACGACTGCACACAAAATTAGATGAAGTGCAGGCTTTTGTTTTTTACCAGCAGGAACAATGGGACAGTACTGCCTATTTTTTACAACGGGCTTTACCTGTTGCCGCTGATAAAACTGAACTGGCACGCTGGGAATATTTACTGGCGCAGCTGTATGCAAAAACCAATCAGCCTGAAGCTGCTTCCACATATTTTAATAAAGCAAAAGCACATACCACTGACCCTGTTCTCTATATTCATGCTCGTATTTATGAAGCACAGCTTGTAAAAAAAGAAGGTGGCAGTTCCATTGCTGAAACATTAGCCGATTTAGTAAAGCTTTCAAAGAAAGAACGCTTTGATGGTTTTGAAGATATTCTGTATTACTCAGCTGCCGGAATGGCTTTGCAATTGGGCGATACAGCCCAGGCAAGAACATTGCTGATGAAAAGTGTTACCTACAGCACAGAAAATACATCAGTAAAAAACCAGGCTTATTTAAAACTGGCCGATATTTCTTACGCACAAAGAGATTATACATTCGCTTCCAAGTGTTATGACAGTTTGAATTTTCAGGACCCATCTTTAACAGAACAGGCAGCAAAATTGCAATTGAGACAGCAGATATTGAAAGACCTTGTACAACAAATAAACGTTGTAAAAAAACAGGACAGCTTACAGGTTGTTGCAAAAATGCCGGAGAAAGAATTGGATGCTTACCTGAAAGCACTGGTGAGGAAAATAAGAAGAGAAAGAGGATTGAAAGAAGAAGTAAATTATACGGGTGGTGGTTCAATTAGTAACCAGGATCAGAATGCACCCATCTTTACTTCAACAGGAACAGGTAATAGCTGGTATTTCTACAATGCAGCACAGAAAACAAAAGGCTATACAGATTTTATTGTCCGTTGGGGTAAACGTCCCAATATTGACAACTGGAGAAGACAGTCTGTAATTGACGTAATGGTTGGGCAAACCCAGAATAATAATCAATCGATTAAAGGAGAAACTGCTGATCCTGCTGATATTCCTGAATCTGACCTTAGTGTAGATGGATTGAAACAAAATCTTCCTTTAACGGAAGCACAACTTTTGATTTCGAATAAACGCATCTTGGATGCATTGTTTCAGCAGGGAGCCATCTATAAAAATCAACTGGAAGATTATGCACAGGCTGCTGCAGTGTTTGAAGAAATATATCAACGATTCAGCAATCAAAGCAAATCAGAAGAACTGTTGTTTGAATTGTATTACTCCCATCTCAAAGCAGGCAACAAAGAAAAAGCAGCCTACTTCCTTGCACAGCTAACACAGAATTATCCGGCAGGAAACTTTGTAAAAAAAATAAACGACGCAAAAAATCCGAACCTTGCTTCAAAAGATGCAAAGACGATTGCCTACGAACAGATCTATAACAATTTCATTGCAGGGAATTTTGATGAAGCACTGACGCAAAAGAAAATTGCTGATTCAACTTTTGGTAAATCATACTGGACTCCGCAGCTGCTATACATTGAATCACTCTATCATATCAAACAAAAAAACGACAGTGTTGCCATTGTTACATTAACCAATATTGAAATAAATTTTCCCGGCACTCCCATTGCTGAAAAAGCAACCATCATGAAAGATGTAGTGAGCAGAAGAGCAGAGATAGAAAATTATCTCACCAATGCCAACATCGTTCGGCAAACAGAAGACAGTGTTTATATTCCATTTGATGATGGATCGAAAGTAAACATGACCAATCAGCAGGTACTGAAAGACTCAACCAATAAAATTGCGGTTACAACAATTCCTGCACAGAATAATGCCAACATTACAAAGCCACAGGCGCCTGTACAAAAAACAGGCAACGATAAACAGGATCGCAGCAATGCAGGAAAAATTACCATTGGTAATAAACCCGCAACAGATACAACCCGCATCAAACCATTGAAAGAAGGAAAAATTGAAATGGCTTATATCTATTCGCCTAATGAGCCGTATGTGGTAATGATGTATTTTGATTCAGTTGACCCGATCTATATTTCTGAATCAAAAAATGCATTTCTGCGCTATAATTCCAGCAACCATACAACAGAAACCATCAGCATCAATACCTACGAAGGAGATAAAGACCTCAGCTTTATGGATCTGGGCACTTTTCCTGATGTAACTGCTTCGTTGAGCTATATGGAAGAACTGAAGAAAAATGCCAAACAGATTGTGCCCTGGCTCCCTGTTGATAAATATAATTTTATTATTATTTCTGTCCGTAACCTGGATATGCTCAAAACCCGCAGGAATATGGAGGAATACAAGCTGTTTCTCCGCCAATACATCAAGGATAAATTTTAGGGATTCTTCTTTAATTCTGCTCCCCGAATTGCTTTAGATTTGCCTGGTATTGAATTTGCTCTGTTTCGCATCTCATACAACCTAACAATATGCGTACATCCGTTAAATATTTATGGCGTGCTTTCTTTATTGGCCTGGGAACATTTATGCTTGTTGTAATCCTGGCCAATTTCGGTGTTTTCGGCAAAATGCCTTCCCTGGAAGAATTAGAAAACCCATCTGCTTCCCTTGCCAGTGAAGTCATTGCATCAGATGGAACAATGATGGGTAAATTTTATCTGCAGGACAGAACCAATGTTGAATACAAAGACATTTCCAAAAATATTGTAAATGCGTTGATTGCGGCAGAAGATGAACGTTTCTATAATCACTCAGGTATTGATGGCTGGGCATTGGCAAGAGCCATTTCCAAACTGGGTACAGATGGTGGCGGCAGTACCATTACCCAGCAGTTAGCATTGAACCTGTTCAGGGAAAGAGCAAAGAATAAACTCAGAAGAACCATTCAAAAAATTCAGGAGTGGATCATTGCTGTAAAACTCGAACGCAATTTCACCAAAGAAGAAATCATTGCTCTTTATCTCAATACCGTTGAATACAGTGACAATGTGTTTGGTATCCGCAATGCATCTAAAACATTTTTTCAGAAAGAACCATCGCTTGTAACTGTTGAAGAAGCAGCATTGCTGGTAGGAATGGTGAATGCACCTTATGCATATAATCCAAGAATCTTTCCGCCCCGTGCCATGCAGAAACGCAATGCAGTAATCAACGATATGGTGCGGAATAATTTTGTGAATGAAGCGGAAGCAAGCAGAATTAAAAACAGCCCCATCCGCCTCAACTATAAAAAGCTGGATGAAAGCACTGGCCTTGCTCCTTATTTCCGTGATGTGTTAAGAGAGCAGATGAAAAAATGGTGTAAAGAGCATGAAAAAAGTGATGGCGAAAATTATAATATCTACAGAGATGGTTTAAAAATTTATACAACCATTAATCCACGCATGCAATTGTATGCAGAAGAAGCAGTTGCCAAACACATGAGTGCGCTGCAGAAAAATTACTGGACTTTACCATGGATCAAAAACAACAGTATCTGGAAAGGCCATGAAAAGATTTTAGAGAGAGCCATGAAGGAAAGCGATCGCTGGAAAAAAATGGAAGAAGAAGGCGCCAGTGAAGAAATTATCCGCCAGGCTTTCAGAACAAAAGTGAAAATGAGAGTGTTTGCATGGAATCCAAAACGGTATACAGATACAGTGATGACACCGTTTGATTCAGTCCGTTATCATAAAATGATCATTCAAACAGGTTTTATGGTAATGGATCCATTCACCGGTGAAGTAAAAGCATGGGTGGGTGGCGTAAACTTTAAGAATTTTAAATTCGATCACGTTAATATCAACACCAAGCGCCAGGTTGGTTCAACTTTTAAACCAATCCTGTATGCGTATGCTGTGGAAAATGGATATACACCGGAAAGCATTTTACCCAATGGCCCTATAAATCTTGGTGGTAAAATGATTACCGGAACCGGTGGACCAATGGCCATCTGTCTGGCTTATTCCAAAAATCCCGGTGCTGCGTATTTAATGAACCAGTTTGGTGTAAAGAGTATCATCAACTTTGCACAGAATGCAGGGATAAAAAGTAATATGCCGCCCTATCCTTCCATTGCATTAGGCAGTGCTGATATCAGCGTAATTGAAATGCTGCAGGCTTACACCATGTTTCCTACTAATGGCATGAGTACACAACCTGTTTACATTACCCGTATTGAAGATCGTAACGGAAATATTCTGCAGAGCTTTGCTCCCGAACAAAAAGTAGTACTGAGTGAAGCAGCTGCCTTTACTATGGTAAAGATGATGCAGGGTGTTGTTGATATAGGAACAGGACGCCGTTTGCGTGGCATGGGTCTTACAGGTGAAATAGCTGGCAAAACAGGTACAACCAATGATAATACAGATACCTGGTTTATTGGTTATAATCCTCAGCTGTTAGCAGGTGGATGGGTTGGTTGTGATGATCCGTTCTTAAAAATGGTGGGTGAAGGTAACCGTACAGCACTTCCAATTTGGGGATACTTCTTTGAAAAAGTGTATGCCGACAAAACCCTGGGCATTTCAAAAGATGCAAAATTTGTACAGCCGGAAAGTATGAAGGTGGAAACCTTTATGGACTACGAAAACTTTGCAGAAAAATACCGAAACGAACCCGATGCTGAAAATCCCGATGCAGGTAATGGTACTTCTGCTGATTATGGTGATCTGAAATTAGAACCCGGACAAAACCTCGGGCCTGAATCGCAGTTAAGCGAAGAAGAAAAAGTATTGAAAGAAGCCAAGAAACAGGATGAGAAAAAACCGGATTCAAAAAAAGAAGAAATAAAAACACCTGCTGTGTTAACTGATAAAGACAAAAAAGCTACGGATACAAAAAAGAAAGACGAGAAAAAGAAAACCGATCCAAAGCCGGGTGGCAATTAATAATTGAGTTAAGCCGAAAGATTGATAAATATTTTTTGCCGGGAAGGCGGCAAGTTGATAAATGAATTCCTTTTCTTACCGCCTTCCCGGCTATATTCAAAAATAATCTTTGCGTCTTTTTCTATGAAAGCGAACTGCTCCACGCTAATTTGTAAACTCCATCCGATCCTTTTATACAAGTAAATAAAAAGCTGGTGATAAAAGGCATGTTCACCTTTTCGCCCTGTTCGGCAACGGCAACTGTACCGCTGAGATAGATCATCGCTGAAGATGTTTCCAGTGCTTCTGTATTCTCCGGCACTTTCTGACTGCCGTAACCGATATCATAACGGCGGTAAGCCAATCGTTCAACCATATACTCCAGAAGGTTGGGTTGATCAAGTGTGGTGGTGATGTGAATTGAGTTGTTCATAATCTTCTGTTTTATCTTAGTTTCATCCAATCTTCACTTTCTGTTACTACTTACGTACTATTGATGCTGCAACAGCCAAAATGATTAATAAAGAAATGTGAAAGCTTTTAAAATCAATTCAGCTCAAAGCCCGAATAATTTCACTTCTACCGTCCTGCCGCTTATTTTTGCATCTTTGCAACCTGAAACAAACAATCATCTATGTGTGGAATAGTAGGTTATACCGGTCCCCGTGAAGCGTATCCAATTGTTATTACCGGTTTAAAGCGTTTAGAATACCGTGGTTACGACAGTACGGGTGTGGCGTTATTAAACGGTGGACTGAAAGTGTATAAAAAGAAAGGCCGTGTGGCCGACCTGGAAGAAAGCATCCTGGGTAAAAATCTACACTCCAATATTGGCATCGGGCATACACGCTGGGCAACACATGGTGAACCAAGCGACCGGAATGCACATCCTCATACAAGTGCCAGCGGTAAACTGGCCATGATCCACAATGGTATTATTGAAAACTATGCGCAGATAAAAAAAGAATTGGTCAACAACGGCTATAAGTTTACAAGTGATACAGATACAGAAGTACTGCTGAATTTTATTGAAGACATTAAGAAGAACAATGAATGTAACCTGGAAGAAGCTGTTCGTGTTGCATTAAAAAGAATTACCGGTGCCTATTGTATTTTATTAATTGATGAAGATGATCCGCATACCATCATTGCCGCAAGAAAAGGAAGTCCATTAGTAATTGGTGTTGGTAAAGGCGAACATTTTTTAGGCAGTGATGCAAGCCCCATGCTTGAGTACACAAAAGAAGTGGTGTATGTAAACGATTATGAACTGGCCATTGTAAAACCAGATGAACTGATCCTTAAAAATCTGGGTAATGAAAAAATTACTCCCTTCATTACCAAACTCGATATGGAACTGGCGGCTATAGAAAAAGGCGGCTACGACCATTTTATGCTGAAAGAAATTTTTGAACAGCCCTCTACCATTCATGATTGTTTGCGTGGAAGATTAAATGCTGCTGCCGGAACGATCACCATGAGTGGCGTCATGAATAATATTGAGCATTTCAAAAATGCCAACCGGATCATCATCATTGCATGTGGTACAAGCTGGCATGCAGGTTTGCTTGCTGAATATGTGATTGAAGAATTATGCCGTATTCCTGTTGAAGTGGAATATGCAAGTGAGTTCCGTTACCGCAACCCGATTGTTCATAAAGGTGATATCATTATTGCCATCAGCCAGAGTGGTGAAACAGCCGATACATTGGTAGCCATTGAACGTGCCAAAGAAAATGGTGCCATCATTTTTGGAATAGTCAATGTTGTTGGTTCTTCTATTGCACGTATCAGTGATGGTGGTGCTTACACACATGCAGGTCCGGAAATTGGCGTGGCTTCAACAAAAGCGTTTACCGGGCAGCTTGCCGTGATCATGATGATGGCCTTGAAAATTGCAAAAGAAAAAGGAAGCATCTCTGTTGAACGTTATAATAATTTATTACTCGAACTGGATGCGGTACCAGAAAAAGTAGATGCAATATTAAAAAGTGCCGACCTGATTAAAGCCATTGCTGAAAAATATAAAGGAGCAGGCGATGCATTATTCTTAGGCCGTGGATATAATTTCCCCATTGCTTTAGAAGGCGCATTAAAGCTGAAAGAAATTTCTTACATCCATGCTGAAGGTTACCCTGCTGCAGAAATGAAACATGGCCCTATTGCTTTGGTGGATGAAAACTTACCGGTGGTGTTTGTTGCAACAAAAGACAGCTATCATGAAAAGATTGTGAGCAACATGCAGGAAATAAAAGCACGCAAAGGAAAGATCATTGCAGTAATCACCGAAGGTGATGAAGTAATTCCGGGTTTGGCTGATGATGTGTTTTATGTACCCGCTGCCGATGAAATTATTGCACCCTTACTCAGCACTATTCCTTTGCAGCTGTTAAGTTACTATATGGGGATTGCCAGGGGCGTGGATGTTGATAAGCCAAGAAACTTAGCGAAGAGTGTAACGGTTGAATAGTTTGTAGTCAAGACGCTTTGGATCTTGATGCCGATCTGAAGCTCCGGCATTTATGGTTTATAGTTACTCTATCTGTAAATCTCAAACTAACAATATAAATAGTTAGACGTTCGCATTAAAGACAAGCTAAAAACTACAAACCACAAACTCCATCATGAACCCCATCATAAAAAAACCAAGCTCTGAAATTGGTTACGATTTTATTCCTGCCCAATATCTTCCCAAAGGAAAAGATGAATATTATTTACGCAACAAACAAAACCGCAGCGGCATCAATTACCGTAAGCTCACAGCTCTTGAAATAGAAGTGCTGGTGCGTAACAGAAATGCATCCGACAACTGGAATAAAATTCTTGTATCAGATTCTTTTAACCCCGAGCTGGTGAAGAACTGTAAATTTTTTGGCTTGGTACGCATCGGCAAATTAGAACCTTACTCCCTCGAATTTCATTCGGTTAAAATGCAGGTGGGTTTGTATAACAGCACGATCATCAGTTGCGACTTTGGTGATAATGTAGTCATTGATAACGTTCACTATCTCTCCCATTATATCATCGGCAACGAAGTAATCATTACCAATGTGCATGAAATGGGCACCACCAACTATGCCAAGTTTGGTAATGGAGTGCTGAAAGAGGGCGAAGAAGAAAACATCCGCATCTGGCTGGAAGTATGCAATGAAAATGCCGGAAGAAAAATCATTCCCTTTAATGGTATGCTGGCGGGTGATGCCTGGCTCTGGAGCAGGAACAGGGATAATGAAGTGCTGCAAAACAAACTGAAAGAAATCACTGAATTAAAATTCGATAAGCTTCGTGGTTATTATGGTAAAGTGGGCGATCGTACAGTTATTAAAAACTGTTCCATTATTAAAGATGTATGGGTGGGAACAGATGCCTATTTAAAAGGAGCCAACAAACTCAAAAACCTCACCATTAATTCATCAGCAACTGCAAGATCGCAGGTGGGTGAAGGTTGCGAACTGGTAAATGGACTCATGGATGAAGGCTGCCGTGTATTCTATGGTGTAAAAGCGGTACGTTTTTATATGGCTTCCAATTCACAATTAAAATATGGTGCAAGGCTTATTAACTCTTACCTCGGTAACAATGCAACCATCTCCTGTTGTGAAGTGTTGAACTCGCTCATCTTTCCTGCACATGAGCAGCACCATAACAATTCTTTTTTATGTGCAGCTACCGTTATGGGACAAAGCAATATTGCCGCAGGTGCAACACTGGGCAGTAATCACAACAGCCGCAGTGCCGATGGAGAACTGATTGCAGGTCGTGGTTTCTGGCCGGGACTTTGTGTGAGTATTAAACACAATTCAAAATTTGCAAGTTTTACGTTGCTTGCAAAAGGTGATTATCCCACTGAATTAAATATCCCTGTTCCCTTTGCACTGGTGAGCAATGATGAATCAAAGAATCAGCTGAACATTATGCCCGGTTACTGGTTCATGTACAATATGTATGCATTGGCCCGCAATGCATGGAAATATACTGACCGGGATAAACGAAAAACTAAAACACAAACACTGGAATATGATTTTCTTGCTCCCGACAGTGT
>JANOIQ010000462.1:0-1794 GCA_031407835.1 Chitinophagaceae bacterium | reverse complement strand
TATCCTATTTAAGCGCAGCGAAAATCATACTCTTTTCTCTCCTTTTCCTCTTTAGCCTCTTAGCCCTTTTGAGCGCAGCGAAAAAATCTTCTCCGTGCCGCTCCCCATCTCCACTCCTCTGTGTTGCACAACTCATTTCTTTCCCCTCCCATACTCCAGCACCTTAATAAAATATCTTGCGTACAAACGCAGATAGCTGGATGGTAATTGTTGTTCACTCAAAATTTGTTTGATCTCTTTGTTGATCTTCAACGTGCTGCTGATACCGCTTGTGCTTTTCCCACCCATATTCATTTTCACCAGCATTTCAGGGATATAGACCGTTTTTAGCTGATGCTGATGCAGGTACCTGACCAGTAAATCAAAATCAGCAGCAATATCCAGATCGGTACGGTAGAAACCATAGAGATCAAAGAATTTCCTGTAACAAAAAAAGGTTGGATGCGCCGGTATAAATCCCCACTTGAATAAACTGGTTTTAAAAATGGCCGATGAATAATACCGCACAATTTTATCAGGCTGTTCTTCTTTAATAAAACCAACATCACCATAAACAGCGTCGGTTGCAGTATTACCCTGCAGTTGCTGAACAACCTTTTCAATAATGGAAGCAGATGCAAATTCATCATCGGCATGCAGAATTCCCACTACATCACCTGTTGCTGCTTTGATGCCCTTATTCAACGCATCATACATGCCCTTATCTTTTTCAGAAACGATTACTGCAATCCGGTCCTTATACTGATGAACGATCTGCATCGTTCCATCTTTCGATGCACCATCAATAATAATGTACTCAATGTTTTTGTAGGATTGATTGAGTACAGACTGTATGGACCGTTCAATTGTTTTTTCACGGTTATACACCACAGTAATGATGGAGACCTTCATACTTCTACGATATCACTCTTTCTTTTACAGGTATAGCCGGGTTGCCGCTGTTAATAGTATAGGAAGTCATTTCATTTCTTGCTACAGAGCCAGCCGTCAATACCGCATGTGAGCGGCAAATAACACCCGGGCAAACAATCGACTTTGCGCCAATCCAAACCCCATCTTCAATCACGATAGGTTTTGTCATCAGGTCAAATGTGCTTTTTGAATAATCATGATTCCCAGTTAACAGGTAAGCTCCCTGCGAAATGCAGACATGATTTCCAATTTCAACCTTTACCAAATTATCAATCCAAACATTCTCACCAATCCATACATGATCTCCAACTACCAGTAACCACGGGTACTTAACATGTACTTCCGGCTTAACTGTAACACCCTTCCCGATCTCAGCACCAAATAAACGTAATAGAAATATTCTGATACCTGAAAATGGATGCCATTTGCTTTGAACAAACACAGCACTCACAAAAAACCATATCGACCTCACCAATACAGATCGCCCGGTTTTATACCAGTCATTATTATAGTCATCTAACTGTGTTTTCATCAGTCTGCAAAGTTATCAGTGAACAGTAAATGATACATTTCTTTTAAACTTTCTTTATTGGTTCTTTGCTCAATATATGTTTTTGCAGCCTGTGCTGAAACAGTAAATTCCTGCTCATTCATTTTTGCAAAACGCTCAATACTTTTTATCAATTCATTCTGCAATTGATCCGTATCAATAGCAAATCCACAGTTATTTTCTTCCAGGTCGGCAAATGGAGTTGTCTTAGTTGTGATAACAGGCTTACCTGCACTTAATGCCTCTGCAATAGCATGACCGAAATTCTCACTCTTACTTGGCATGATGAATACCTGGAAAATTGCCATTGCCTCTGTTAATAAATGAGGTGG
>JANOIQ010000032.1:0-12039 GCA_031407835.1 Chitinophagaceae bacterium | reverse complement strand
GTACATGCCGGCGATATCATCATTATACCTGCCGGTGCAAAGCACAATGTAATCAATACAGATTCTGCTTTAGAACTGAAACTGTATACCATCTATTCTCCTCCCAATCACAAAGAAGGAACTCTCCGTATTACAAAAGCAGATGCTGAAAACAAAGCAGAAGAGTTTGATGGAACAACTACAGAATAGAACTTCCCTGAAAAATAAAAAAGGATCAGCAAATCGCCAATCCATTTTATCCTTATAAAAAAAAGACTGTTTCCAGCATTACCAGTTTGCCGCATTCCTGATTCTGTTCACCAGGTCGTGATAAATTTTCTGCATCATTTCGCCCATTGCATCTTCTTTGCTGGGCATGGGTTGATTACGGCTGCGGTTAATTATTGTCCAGTCGTTATCGTCTAATGCCCTTTTATCGCCACTGTAATCTGCAAACTCCAATGTATACCGGTATTCCGATGGCAACCTGTCCCACCTTAACTGAGTGCGGTTAACTGCATCTGTTACAATCAGGTTCATATCACCACTTGCTGTTAACTCTCTTGTTGTTACGTTAACGGTTGCAGTAATAGTTTGATAGATGGGTTTATTGGCGGTGTCTTTTCCTGTTTGAATTTGTTTGCTGCGGTTATAAGACCGTGTGCGGTCTCTCGGATAATCAAATCGAATACTTTTCCATACAAGATCAACAACAATATCGGGAGCATTGTTTTCTCTGCGTAATGTATACTCGTCATAGAAACGGGCTGGAATTGCTGATGCCGATTGTCCGCCAAGATCCCGAAGAATATTGCTGTGCGTCATCCTGTCTCTGTTGTTATATTGGTTCCAACCCCAATTACCGCCCATTCCAAAATCATCGTACTGAATAGGATTCACCAGCACATTTACAATACTCCGCTCATACGCTTCCCTCATCAGCTGTTTTGCATCTTTATAATTGGGCACATAGCGAACGGTATTTTGAAATGCGTAATAAGCTTCTTTTGAATCTTCCCGGTTGTTCTGCTGCAGCTGCTGTTTACCATACTCATAATTATCGAACGCAGCAGAGTCTTTTGTTGCAATCAACTGCGGATAAAAATTCAACGGGCTCACCATGCGTAAAGCATACGCACTCTGGCTGATGGTTTCGTACATACGTTGCAGCCCCTCCAGCTCAGGAATAATTTTATCCCATTTCTGCGGGGCAGGATCAAAACGATAGTTTTCTAACCGCTGTGTTGATTTATAATAAGCGTTGTTATAAACTTCTTTCAGGTCGGCAATGATTTTTTCATCACCTCCTTTTTTATTCAAACGCTTGATAAGCGCAGACAGGTCTTTTTCATCGGACCTGGTGCTGTATTTACTTCCCTTGCAGGCTGCAAGCGACAGAAGAAGAAAAATAGCAGGTAAAAGTTGTTTCATGATTATGGCTTTGGGTTCAGTACTTACTTGTTCAAAGCAAATACCAATACTTATACAGCTGAAAGTTTTAACAAAATTAAACAAGTCGGGGCGCTTGAAACGGCCACACTATTTAATCTTCGTTTCAAAATAATTCCACAACATGGCTGATAGTTTTCTTGTAAGCACCCATGCTTCGTTACCTGCCTCCCAGCTCTGGTCTTTAATGTTTTTTGTAATAATGCAAAACACATATGGATGATGCGGTGCATTCACCAGCATTACTTCACTTCTGCTTGCATTTACTGCTCCGTTTTTGCTGAACACTTCAATGCCGGGCGGCACCTGCGATAACCCTTCTTCATCCCAATAATTTCTTCCCAGCAAGCGCATCATACAGATGCAGGCGCTGTCGCTGAAAATTTCTTTGCGGTATATTTTTTCAAAAATCGTTGCCATTTCTCTTGGCGATGTTTGCCCCCACCCATAAACATTTCTGTATTCCTCCCTGCCGGGTGTTCTTGAATTTACTCTTGTAGAAACAAAGCCAAGACTGTCTGCAATTTCGTTGATGCGTGTGCCGGTGCCTGCAATGCTCTGCAGCCAGAGGCTGGCTGTATTATCGCTGGTAGTTAACATCAGCATCAGCACTTTCGAAAGTTCAATGGTTTCATTGTTTTTAAACGAACCAAGAATATCAGAGCCGGCGTATAACAACGAATCTTTATAAAAAAGTGGTTGATGATAATTGAGTTCTCCCTTATTCATCTTCTCCATAATACCAAGAAGAATGTGGACCTTTACAATACTTGCCGTGGTAAAAACCGTATCGGCATTAATAGCAACAACCTTCCCGGTTTTTAAATTTTTGATATAAACACCAATATCACCATTAAACCCTTTGATGAGCTCTTCTGCTTTTGCCTGCAGTTTTTTATCTGTCGTTTGGGCAAAAGAAAACTGAATGCTGAGCAAGCAAATAACAGCAATAAAAAAATGTTTCATAGTTTTTATTTTACTGATGTGGTATCCGTTTTCCAGTCAGTAAAATCAAGATCTGTCCATGTTGCCGGTCGGGCATGTGCTCCTGTGGCAAACAGGAAATCAACATGATTGATTCCTTTTGTTTCCAGCAGATTCAAAGCTGCGAAGGTGAGATATTGTTCGGCTCCGGTACTGCCTGCCCGATCAGTTAACCATTCGGCTTTGGGAATGGAAACATAGAGTGTGTCGTTTGAAATATGATCAAAGCTGAGCTTTACCTCGGCATATGTTTTATTGATGCCGTTGATCAATGCCTGCGGTACTGTTACCGAGTCTTTTGGTGCAAAAATCTTTTTTCTTGTGCGGTCTTCGGCTGTGCAATCCCACACTAATAATGTATCTGTTTCAAACCACTGCTGGGGCGGGGTGGTTGTTTCGTTGCTCTGTTTCTTGTCTGTTGATGCTTCGTTGTTACAGGAAATCACCAATGCAAGAAACATGATAGCTGTTACATATCGGATCATAACCTAAAGCTACACAACTGTTGTCAAGATGAAGAATGAATGTTTAAATTCGTTTAAATTTTCTTTTATGAGCAAACGGAGTTCTTATCTCGACCTGGTTCTCAATCCTTTTAACCTGCTGCGTACCAAGCGTATTCTGAATGTAAACCCTACTGCAGTGCCGATGCGGAAAGAACCGGAACAGATAAACCTGTTTGTGTACGATTATGATGCAGAAAACATCCACGAAGAGCGGCTGAAAGAAGTAAAAGATTGTTTTATGTACAAACACTCTTCCCGTGTAACATGGATTAATGTAGATGGGTTGCGCCGGAAAGATATTGAGGAAATCTGCAATCATTACAATATTCACCTGCTGGTGCAGGAAGATATTATGAGCGTTGGTCACAGACCAAAGATGGATGATATTGACGATGGAATCTTTTGTCTGCTGAACATGCTCTACTTTAACGAGAAAGATTCAACAGTTGAAGCTGAACAAATCTCCATTATACTTGGTGATAAGTTTGTATTGAGTTTCCAGGAAGATGCATCGAGAGATGTATTTAATCCACTAAGGGACAAGCTGCAGTTCCGTAATAACAAGATCCGGCAGAGTGGAACTGATTATCTTTTCTATACACTGATTGATTTGATTGTAGACAACTACTTCCTTGTGATGGAAAAGCTGAGCGAAAAAATTGAGTTGCTCGAAGAAGATATCGTAAGGAATTCGAACAAAAGATCGTTGGCAAGAATCAGCCAGCTGCGCAAAGAAATGATTGTTTTGAAACGGAACATTGCGCCTGTAAGAGATATGGTAAATGGTATTTTGAGAAGTGAAAGTAATTTGCTGGAAGAGCGGACTGAAAAGTATTTTAAAGATGTGTACGATCATATTGTACAAGCCAATGATCTTGCAGAAAACTACCGTGATATGATGATGAACTTACATGATCTGTATCTCAGTAATGTAAACCTGAAGATGAATGAGGTGATGAAGGTGATGGCTGTTGTAACCTGTTTGCTGGCGCCGCCAACAGTGATTGGCGGAATGTTTGGGATGAACTTTGATGTAATTCCTTTTGCGCATCAAGAAAGGGGATTTTATCTTACCTGCGCTGTGATGCTTCTGATTCCGCTGATCATGGTTTATATTTTCAAAAAAAGAGGATGGTTTTAAAATTAAACTTCTGCTTCATGAAATATCTGTTTGCTTTTATCTTAACTGTTTTATTTATGACCTCAAACGCTCAGTCATCACCTGATGAAAATCTGAAAACACTTGGATTGCAACTGCCACCACCTACAAAACCTATTGCCAATTATGTAAAATATGTAAGAACGGGTACCCTCATTTTTCTGTCAGGTCATGGTCCCACAAAAACAGATGGAACAAATATTACAGGCAAGGTGGGTAAAGACTTAACTCCTGAGCAGGGGTATGAAGCCGCAAAAATTACCGGGTTGAATTTAATTGCAACATTGAAAGATGCTTTGGGTGGCGACTTAAGTAAAGTAAAGCGGATTGTAAAAGTAAATGGTTATGTAAACTGTATGCCCGACTTTACTGAACAACCAAAAGTAATCAACGGATGCAGCGATTTGCTGGTTGCTGTATTTGGAGAAAAAGGAAAACACGCAAGAGCAGCAATGGGAATGGTGGCACTACCATCAAACATTGCAGTAGAAATTGAAATGGTTGTTGAAGTAGAATGATTCGGTTAAAAATGCTCCATGCTTTTGAGCATTTCATATTCTGTTTCATAGCTGCGGTGTTTGAACCAGCCAATAATGGCACCACCGCCTAACCAGAAACAGATTTCAAGGAAAAGAAAAAGAAAGCCCATCACATTAAAATAAAACCCGGTGAACGCCTTTGCATCAAAAAAAACCTGAATAAATTTTATAATCAGCATGCAAATCAACCCTTCACGTAATACGCCATTATAAAGGATGTACTTCCATTTAGGAGAAGCTCTGCGCTTTTCCCATTGTTTTAAAAATTTCCGTTGTCTCGGAGTAAGCCGGTAAGGATGGTAGTTACGAAACTCGTTGAATGACACCGTGGTTTATGTGGTTGGTTTTGGTTGTTTAAAAATTGGTACGGTACTGCAGGGTTCTCCGTACATAATGCTTTTCACAATTGGTCTTAAACGATTAGTTATTTCAAGATATGCTGCTTCAGGTACCGGTTCATCGCCACATCCTTTGATCACTACACGCTGATCTTTATAAACTGACAGGTCTTTTGCTGCGATTGTCTCCAGCAGCTTTTTCTTTTTCCACTCTTCCTTTGTTCCTAAGAACAGTTCTTTTGCTGCCGGTTGCAGATGAGCCGCAACGAGCATATAAGCCCACATAGGAATAATTGCATCGGCAGTGCAAAGAACCAGCACTGTTTTATCACGGAATGGCTCAATGGCCGTTTGTTGTAAACCAGCCCTGAACTCTTTTTCTTTTACAATCAATTCCATGAAAAGATATCCCTTCAAATCAAAAATAACCGGCTCTTCATTGGGGATATAATCTGCCAGATCAATGGTTAACAAAGAACTATCTGCCACTTTATTTACAATCACTTCACTCATGAGTTTTTATTTGTGACAGTAAATTTACTCCAAATATGCGTTATACATTTTACTCAAACAATGGCCCCGTATTTTTTCATAGCATCACTAGTAAAACTACTGTGTATAAAAATGGGCATAACTTTCGTTATACCCATGGTTTATGTGTAAATCTTACGATTAATAGAACTTAATCCGGTTGTCTTTTACTTTCGCTGATTTGCGTAAAGCCTGTACAGCTGCACCGCCTGCACTTTGTTTCATATTCTGCTCCATCTGCATGCGTCTGAAACTGTAATCCATATCGCCTGCCGGTTTCATGCTTACATTTTCTGTGCGTATTACAAATAAGGCGCTGTTACCAACAATCGGCTCACCTGGTTTTCCCTTTACTTCAGGATTAAAAGCTGCGCCGCTGAGTTTTGGTTCCATACCAACACCCGGTATAAACGGAGCCATAAAGCCAACACTGTCTGCACGAAGCACATTTGTTTTAAATGCAGTTGCAATGGCGTTCATGTCTTTATTGCTGCCAATTTTAGAAATAATTTCTTTTGCTTTTTTGTCATTGCGTATAATGCTTTCAACTTCACCCCTTACAGATTTCGCATTGGGTAATCCTTCTTCTTTTTCTTCTGCAATCAGTGCAACAATGAATTTATCGCCCAGGCTGGTTGGCTCAGAAACATTGCCCACTTTATTTTCATACACCCATTTGATGAGGCTTCTTGCACTTCCAATTCCCAGGATGCTGTAATCGGTTGGTTTGATTTCGGCGATACGTGGTGATAACTTTTTCTTTGCCGCCGCTGCTTCAAACTGTTTTGCATTTCTGCTTTCAGCTGCAAATTGAGCTGCTGCTGTACTTGCTGAGCTTGTAGTTTCATCGCTTGACTCAACCGCTTTGGAGAAATAAGCAATTTTATAAGCAGGTTCAAATTTCTTCTGTTCCATTACTTCGGCATAAAAGTATCCGAAATCTGTTTTGATTACTTTTTTACTCCCTTTACCACTATAAAAAACAAACTCTGCATAAGGTTTGGGTAAATTTCCAAACTGCTGTGAAGTAAATTCATTTTCACCGCCTTTATCCTTGCTGCCCGGATCTGCAGAAAACTGTGCAGCCAGTGTTTTAAAATCTGCACCTCCTGCAATAGCAGCAGCAATGCTGTCGGCTTTTCCTTTTGCAACACTATCAGTTAAAATAACCTGGCCTGTTTGTCCATCTTTTGTAACAATTAAAATGTGACGGCTTTTCACTGAATCGGGCATTTCTCTTTTCTCCATCATTTTCGCCAGCGTAAAATTTCCTCCATCTGCATATGGTCCGAAAACAGCACCAACCGGTAAGTTTCGGATTGAATCTGCATTTGGAACCTGCATAGCAGATTTCAGTACAAAGCCGTCATAAAAAGGAATGCTTGAATTATTGGCTACTGTAAACTGTGAAGCATCGGTTGATTCATAAAACGCCTGCTTTTGTTTACTCACCGCTTCTCTTACAACAGCACTGTCTGCAGTTGTTGGAGCGGCATCAAATAAAATGTATGAAATTACCCGGCTTTCTTCCTGTTTAAATTCATTTTTATGTTTCCGTACATATGCATTAATCTCATCGTCACTTACTTTAACAGTGCTGTCGCTGATGGTTGAATAAGGAATAGCCACATAGCTGATTGAAGCAATACTGTTCTGATCAGCCACTTCTTTATCGCTCAGCCATTTTGGATAAAAAATACTTCCTGTAAGCAGCGCACTGTATTTTGTACGTAAACCATTTTTGATGATATAATCAATCAGGTTACGTTCAATATATAAACGTTGCGGATCATTTGCTTTTTTCTTGCGCATAGAGTTGATGTACTGGCGTGCAGCATTGGCATCATAAGCACCTGTTTGCTGATCTTTAAACTGCTGGGCTAAAACCGGTGGAGGGTTATCACCATATAAAGCATTCGTCAGATCTGCTGAAGTAAACGTTAATCCTAACTTCTCATATTCGTTGGTTAAAACCGTTTCTTCCACTTCATTGTTCCACAGCATTTCAATGATCTGCTGACGCATTTCATCATTTATATCCATTCCCTGCTGACGGTAACCATTTTCCATTTCATTTAACTTGGCATCAAACTCATTAATATTAATCTTGTTGCCATTAACTACACCAATTGCGGTTGGCTGAGAACCTCCCTGGTTATTTTTTCCGGAGAAATAATCTGTAAGAATAAACCCCACAAGGCTTAAAGCAATCACAGCAATACTCACAGCTGCATACTTTTCACGGATCTGCTGAATAATCGACATAATAGTATATTGTACGTTATAAAAGTGAGCCGCAAAAATAAGGGGAATTGAAGGTTTGAACAAATTGTGGAAAACTACTCTAACCAGCACAGGATAAAGGATTTAGGAAAATAAGTGTCAGTACTTAGAAAAAGAGGAAAAAAGAATACACAATACGGGTGTGTATAAATGGTAAAATCGGTGGATATCCCCTGTTTTGTGCAGGATAAATGAGGGGATGCTTGGTTAACACATCGGTTCCGGATTGAGTGCTGCAAAAATGGCCTTTATAAACCCCTGTTTATCCTCTCTTCATTAACACATGAAAACAAAGTTTACGGGTTATAGTTTGTACAGGACTTTTTTAATCCACCGATGTGAATAAGCTGGCTCAATCATTACTGCTGTTATTTATGATGATGTGGATCATTTGGGAATTACTGTGTATAACATCAGTTAAGATTATAAATCATTATAAAAATAAAAGGAGATATCCACGAATTCACACTTATAGTAATAATAGTTTATTAAATAAATAATAGTCTATTAAGAGTTACTACGGAAAAACAGCTTCAAAAATTTGAAGTAGCTTGCAGCAGAAATTAAAAAGAAAAATGAGCACAACCATCATCACCGATACAAAAGCCAACGTAGAAAAAAATGGTTTTTTGAATATAGAACTTGATCCTGAATTAGATCTCTTTGCGGAAATTGAACGGTTGAAAAAAGAAAAAAATGCAATCATCCTGGCGCACTATTACCAGGAACCCGATATCCAGGATGTGGCAGATTATATCGGCGACAGTTTAGGCCTGGCACAGCAGGCAGAAAAAACAAAAGCTGATATGATTGTTTTTGCCGGTGTTCATTTCATGGCTGAAACAGCAAAAATTTTAAATCCTTCCAAGAAGGTTGTTATACCCGATTTGAAAGCAGGTTGTTCTCTGAGCGATAGTTGTCCGCCGCCGTTGTTTGAGCAGTTTAAAGCAAAGCATCCTGATCACCTGGTGATTTCTTACATCAACTGCAGTGCAGGAATCAAAGCACTGAGCGATATCATCTGTACCAGCAGTAATGCACAGCAGATTGTTGAAAGTTTACCGGAAGAACAGAAAATTATTTTTGCACCGGATAAAAATTTAGGAGCCTATATCAACAAAGTAACCGGAAGAAAGATGCTGCTGTGGAATGGAGCCTGTATGGTGCATGAAATTTTCAGTGTTGAAAAAATTACCAAACTAAAACTGCGTCATCCGCAGGCGAAAATAATTGCACACCCTGAATGCGAAGAACCTGTTTTACTACTTGCTGATTTTATTGGCAGTACAACACAGTTGCTGAAGTTTACAGAAAAAAACAGCAGTGCAGCATACATTGTAGCAACAGAAACCGGCATACTGCACCAGATGATCAAATCAAATCCACACAAAACATTTATTCCTGCACCACCCAATAATAGCTGCGCCTGTAACGACTGTCCGCACATGAAACGCAATACACTTGAAAAAATTTATCTCTGCATGGAATATGAAACGCCTGAAATTACAATGGATGAAGAGTTGCGCCTGGCTGCGAAAAAGCCAATTGATAAAATGCTGGAGTTAAGTGCATCTTTCGGTTTATAGAAGAAAAAGGACATAAAAAAGGGGCCAGATAGAAATCCTGCCCCGTTTTAAAATCCAATATCCTATGAAAAACCGAGAGTAAGATAGAAATGTTTTTTAAAAAGTTGTATGATTTTAAATTTTTTTCTTTGTTAAAAATTACACTGCCCCTATTTCAATAATTTTTTTGCCTTTTCGAGGTCCTGCGGCGTATCAATTGAAACACTCCATGGTTCCGTTACCGACATCCTGATTGAAATCATGTTTTCCAGTAAACGGAGCTGTTCCAGCTTCTCTGTTTGCTCAAGAACAGAAGGAGGAAGCTTTGTAAACTTCAATAAAACATCCTTTCTGTAGGCGTAGATACCAATATGTTTAAAATAGTTAACATGACTGTTTTCATCTCTTTGATAAGGAATAGCACAGCGGCTGAAGTAAAGAGCATCCATATTTTGGTTAACCACCACTTTTACACAGTTAGGATCATGAATCATTTCTGTATCAGTAATAATATGCATAAGTGAAGCAACCTCAACCAACGGATCTTTAAACCGATTGCATAAAATTTCCAGCGGCTCTTTTTTTACAAAGGGTTCATCGCCCTGCACATTCATGATCACATCCACATCCATGTTTTCCACTGCTTCTGCAATACGATCGGTTCCGCTTTCGTGTTCCCGTTTACTCATGATTGCCTTCCCGCCGGCAGCCGTAATTGTATTAAAAATAAGTTCACTGTCTGTTACCACAAAAACATCGGCAAATAGACCCGAAGCAACTGTATTACGATAAGTGTGAAGAATAACCGGCTCATCACCGAGTAACTGCATCAGCTTGCCGGGAAAACGTGTAGCTGCATAACGGGCTGGAATAACGGCAATGATCCGCATGTAAAAAGTTTAGGTGAAGATAACGAGAAGCCAGAATAAGAAAATCTGTGCAATTAAACATCCACCTCATTAAACGACAGTAATATATTGTCGATGTTAGCTTTTACCATTCTGAAAGAAACACCAGCCTTAGTCAGCATATTTTTAGAAGCAACAGAGGCATCAGTTGTTGCATATTTATCCGACAGGTAAATAACTTCTGTAATACCCGATTGAATAATTGCTTTAGCACATTCATTACAGGGGAACAGGGCGGTGTAAATGCGGCAGCCATGTAAATCCATGCCGATATTATTTAAGATAGCGTTGAGCTCTGCATGACATACATACGGATATTTCGTCTGCAGAAAATCGCCCTGCTTTTCCCAGGGAAATTCATTATCATCACAACCAATGGGTAAACCATTGTAACCGGCTCCAACAATTTTGTTTTTTGTGTTTACAATACAGGCACCAACCTGTGTTGCCGGGTCTTTGCTTCTTTTGGCCGATAATAAGGCAACACCCATAAAATATTCATCCCAGGAAATATAATCTGTCCGCTTGCCCATCGTTATTTATTTGCAGTTGATTCAAAGATATTTAAAAACGGTAACCGGCAGCAACCGTAATCTATTGAGTACAGCTTACCATCCATCTTCCATAAGTAATCAAAACAAGATGCCGGGTTTACTAGCAGGGACAGCAGGAGATCTGAAAAAGCAGTAAAGGAATATCTTACTGCATTACGGGGCGCTATCTGTTTAAAAAGAGTTTAACACTCCAGTTGGCGTTTTTGTACAACTCTAAATTAAAGGCCTTTCCATTTGAAAGGGTAATGCGCACTCTTACAGGAAATTTACTCAACCGGTAACTTGCAAAATACTTCGCCGGGTTCATTGATGTTTCCTGTTTATTGATGAAGCTCCCGTCTGTTGCAACAACATCAATCACTGTTAATACGTAACCATAATTAAGCATACCGGTTGTTGATGATGTTTCAATCGTTAGCATATTTCCACTTTCACCGGAAGGAACAATTTCTACCCGGTCAAAAAAAGGCATTTCAGCAGTACTGTATGTTTTATAAGTTTTTCCCCTGTATTCATCTGCGCTCCAGTATCCCTTTACCACACTGTCGGGTTTTCCCTCCCGCTGATAATGAGCTTCTCCTTTCCCTTCTTTTATACCGTTTTGAAAACTGCCGTTATAATTATCAAGGTTGCTGTAGTAATAAATACCCTTTCCGTGTGGCAAGCCGTTTTTAAATAAACCAACATAGTGGTCAGCGCCTGTTGCTTCTCCATTGCCATGTGCAAATCCATTTTTACATTCTCCTTTATATGTTCCTTTCAAATTGTTTAGTTCCACCCTGCAGATGCATGTGCTGTCCTGTGAAAACAGAATGCTGCAGTAAAATAAAAGGATGAGCAAAAAGAATGAGCTGTTTAATTTGGGTTTCATTGATTAAGATTATACAGGGTTACAGAAAAAGACCGGTCAATCAACCGGGAGCAGAAAAGGAAATAACGCTATTTAAAACATACAATAGTTGAAGGTAGTGAATCGAAAAGGAACACAAATATTCAATTGACAGCAACATTTCTTTATAGCTGCGGCATTAGCCGGCGACGTTACACATAGTAAGTGTTTTCTGTTACGCCACATGCGGGAGAGATTGCTGCGAACGAAGCTATTGTGTGAATCATGCAATTTCTTTCCGCAATTGTGTAACACTTATTCCTGGAAGAGTATTCATTTTAACAGGAACAATTCTTCACAATTTAATTTTAAAAAATATGGAAATGAAAACGGCTGGCAGCAGGATGCAATCACT
>JANOIQ010000235.1:0-8404 GCA_031407835.1 Chitinophagaceae bacterium | reverse complement strand
ACATTATTTATTTAAAACAGTATTTATCGAAAAATACTTTCTCAAATCATGGAAGAAGATTTTCATAATCGGGGTTTTCATATCCCCCCTTTGGGGGGTGGGGGGGCTTGCTCAAACATGGATCTGGTATCCCGGCGATTTCGAAATTTCCCTCGCCAACAAAGTACAGAACCGTCGTACAGAACGTGGTACTTTCTTTCCCGTATTCTGGAAAATGGACAACCATTATGTGCTCATGGATTTTCATAAAGTGTTTGATGTGCCTGCACAGGAAACAGTTAGTATTTATGTAGAAGGTGAATACAATGTAAAACTCGATGGTAAAGCATTTGAAGGAAGTCCGAAACTTATTACAGTTCCTGCCGGTAAGCATAAGATCAACATTAAAGTATTTAACCAGGCCAATGTGCCTGCTGTTTTTGTAAAAGGAAAAACCATTGTTTCTGATGCATCTTGGTTAGTAACATTTGAAGACAAAGAGTGGATTGATGAAACCGGCAAAACATCTGACATATCTGCCACACAATGGCTCAAAGCAGGCAGCTGGAATTTCAATTCACCTACACAATTACCTTCGCAGTTTACATTGCCCACAAGAAAACAATCAGCAGTATCAACCGTAAAAAGAAAGAATTCATTGCTGGTTGATTTTGGAAAAGAAACACTGGGCTTTATCAAATTGCATGGCGTAAAGGGCAAAGGCAAACTTTTTGTTTATTATGGTGAATCAAAAGAAGAAGCTTTATCAACCGAACATTGCGAAGCATTGGATAGGGTTGATGTAAACAATCCTGTCAAGAAAGATCAAACCATGAAACTGTCGAAAGCCTATCGCTTTGTGAACGTTCAATTTGATCCAACGGTAAGTCTCGATTCTGTTTCGATGTTATATGAATATGCCGATGTACAGCAGCGGGGAAGTTTTACCTGCAGCGATGCAGAGATCAACCGTATTTATGATGTAGCGAAATACACCTTTGAATTAAACACAAGAGAGTTTTTCATCGATGGCATTAAACGGGATCGCTGGGTTTGGAGTGGCGATGCATATCAAAGCTACCTGATGAATTATTATTCCTTCTACGATAAAGAAACGGTAACAAGAACAATGCTGGCTCTTCGGGGAAAAGATCCGGTAACAGGTCATATCAATACTATCATGGATTATACTTTTTACTGGTTCCTTGGAATTTATGATTACTATTTATATACAGGCGATAAAACATTCATCACACAGTTTTATCCCCGTATGCAAACGCTGATGGAATATTGTCTTGGCCGCAGAAATGAAAATGGGCTCATGCAGGGTTTACCTGGCGACTGGATCTTTATTGACTGGGCAACCGGCCTAAGCAAAAAAGGCGAAGTAAGTTTTGAACAATTGCTGCTGGCAAGAAGTCTGGAAACAATGGCTTTGTGTGCTGATATTGCCAATGACGGATCAGGGGCAACGAAATACAAAACATTATCAGATGATTTAAGAAAGAAACTGTTTGAATTGTATTGGAATGAAACAAAGCAGGCATTGGTGCATAGCCGGATTGATGGAAAGCAAACAGAAAATGTAACACGTTATACCAATATGTTTTCGATCTTCTTCGATTATTTCAATCAGCAACAAAAACAAGCGGTAAAAAATTCTGTGTTGCTGAACAACAATATTCAGAAGATCACTACGCCTTATATGCGTTTTTATGAATTGGAAGCATTGTGTGCTTTGAGTGAACAGAGTTATGTGCTGAAAGAGATGAAAGATTATTGGGGAGGCATGCTCAACCTGGGTGCAACAAGTTTCTGGGAAGAATATAATCCTGCAAAAAGCGGAACCGAGCACTATGCCATGTATGGAAGAGAGTTTGGAAAAAGTTTATGTCATGCATGGGGAGCAAGTCCGTTGTATCTGTTGGGTAAATATTACCTTGGTGTAAAACCAACTTCGCCCGGTTATACAACTTATAGTGTTGAACCAAATCTAGGTGGTTTGCAATGGATGCAGGGAAAAGTACCAACACCAAACGGAAACATCGAATTGTATGTAAGTAAAGAACAGGTAAAGATTAAAGGAGTAACTGGTGAAGGAACGATCAAACTCAAAAGTAAAACACAACCAACCGGTAATAATATTTCAGCAGTGTCAAAAGGAAATGATCTGTATGAGATAACAGTGAAGCCGGGTGTTGAATATATCATCAACTATAAAGGAGATTAAGATGAAAAGAATCAGTATATTTTTATTGTTGACTGTTATCTGTTGCAATCAACTTGCTGCACAAAACAGTTTGGTCAACACTGGCAGCAGCCCACATGCGAAATTAAACAGCATCGGGTTGAGCGATGTGCAATGGACAAAAGGTTTTTGGGCTGAACGTTTTGCTGTTTGTCGTGATGCGATGTTGCCACAGCTTTGGAAAACTTATACCAGCAAGGACATGTGTTATTCCTTTCAGAATTTTCGTATAGCAGCCGGATTAGATACCGGTCGGTTCCGTGGGCCTTCGTTTCATGACGGTGATTTTTATAAAACACTGGAAGCAGTTGCTGCCATGTATGCATCAACAAAAAGTCCGCAACTGGAGAAATGGATGGATGAAGCGATTGAGGTGATCGGTAAAGCGCAGAAGGAAGATGGGTATATTTATACCAAGAACATCATTGAACAAAAGAAATCGGGTAAAGATAAAATGTTCGATGATCAGTTGAGTTTTGAAGCATACAACTTTGGGCATTTAATGACGGCAGCCTGTGTGCATTACCGTGCAACGGGAAAAACTACTTTGTTGAACATTGCAAAGAAAGCTGCTGATTTCTTAATTGGTTTTTATCATTCAGCTTCACCTGAGCTGGCACGCAATGCAATCTGTCCTTCGCATTACATGGGTTTGACCGAACTCTATCGAACAACAAACGATAAAAAATATTTAGATCTCGTTATTCATCTCATCAACATTCGTGGTACGGTAGAAGGAACGAATGACAACAGCGACCGTGCACCTTTTCGTGAAATGAATAAAGTGGTGGGTCATGCAGTAAGAGCAAACTATCTCTTTGCCGGTGTTGCTGATGTATATGCAGAAACAGGCGATGTAACATTAATGAACACATTAAACAAAATGTGGAGCAATGTCATCAATACAAAAATGTATGTAACCGGTGGTTGTGGTGCCTTGTATGATGGTGTAAGCGTTGATGGCACTGCTTATAAGCCTGATACCGTACAGAAAGTACATCAGAGTTATGGCAGGGATTATCAACTGCCTAATTTCAGTGCACACAACGAAACCTGCGCCAACATCGGCAACCTGTTATGGAACTGGCGCATGTTTTTATTAACGGCTGAATCGAAGTATGCAGATATTGTTGAACTCGCTTTATACAACAGTGTATTGAGTGGCGTAAGCATGGATGGCACAAAATATTTTTATACAAATCCGCTTGCATCAACTGCTGATTATCCTTATCATCTTCGTTGGGAAGGTGGACGGGTTCCCTACATCAGCAAATCAAATTGTTGTCCGCCAAATGTAGTGCGTACCATTGCCGAAGTAAATAATTATATGTACAGTATTGGTGAGAAAGGGTTGTATGTAAATATGTATGCTGGCAATACGTTGAACTCAGAATTACATGATGGCACTAAGATCAAACTGGAACAAACAACCGAATATCCATGGAATGGAAAAATTTTAGTTTATGTAAAAGAGTTGTCAAAGAACGGAACAAAACTATTCTTGCGTATTCCGGGTTGGTGCAAAAAATATTTCGTGAAACAAAATGGAAAGTTATTGCTTGCAAAAGCTGATAGTGGATTTGTTGCCATATCTGTTAAAGCAAATGATAAACTCGAACTCAACCTTGATATGCCTGCAACATTGATCGAAAGCAATCCAATGGTGGAAGAAACAAGAAACCAGGTAACGGTGAAGCGTGGGCCAATTGTATATTGTATTGAATCAACCGATCTTCCAAATCAGAATATATTTGATGTAATTATTCCTTCATCAATCAGGTTTCAACAGGTGCCAATGAAAGTTGATAACGGCAATGTGATTGCCTTAACAGGGGAAGCGAGATTGCTGGAACAAAATCAATGGAAGAATACTTTGTATAAAGAAGTAAACACCAAATACAAAACAGTTCAGATAAAACTCATTCCGTATTATGCATGGGCCAATCGTGGTCAAACGGACATGACGGTGTGGATACCATTAATGAGATAATTAAATAAAAACAGTTTATGAAATACTTATTTTGTTTTTTATTGATAACGATAGCCACAGTAAGTCATGCACAAATTGATTATGCAAAACAAATGGCGGCTACAATCATGAATCAGTATAAAGATTCGATGGTGGTAAAAAAATATGCCAGTCATTTGGAGCAGGATAAATTGCCTGAAGGAAATCGTCCGGCAAACTGGAATTATGAAATAGGCGTTGTGTTAATTGGGTTTGAACGGTTGTGGAAATTAACAAACGATCAAACATATATCGATTACACAAAGCATATTCTTGATCATTTTATTAAAGCTGATGGTTCTATCCGCACTTATGTAATGGATGAATACAACAGTGATAATATTCCCCCGGGGCGTCAGTTGTTGCGATTGCATGAGTTGTACAAAGAAGAGAAGTATAAAATTGCTGCAAAGACCTTGCGTGACCAGATCAGCTGGCAGCCACGTAACAGAGCCGGTGGCTTTTGGCATAAGTTGAAATATCCATCGCAAATGTGGCTTGATGGTTTGTATATGATAGAGCCGTTCTATGCTGAGTATGCAGTGGTAAATAAACAATCACAGGATTTCAATGATATCATCAACCAGTTTGTTTGGATGGAGAAATACAGTCGTGATGCAAAGACAGGGTTGTTGTATCATGGTTGGGATGAAAGCCGTTTGCAACGATGGGCCAATCCAAAAACAGGTTTATCGCCTGAGTTCTGGAGCCGCAGCATGGGTTGGTATATGATGGCATTGGTAGATGTGTTGGATTTTATTCCTGCAACTCATCCTCGGAGAAAGGAGTTAATCACTATTTTGAATCGTCTTTCAACTGCTATTGTAAAATTCCAGGATGCAAAGAGTGGCGTTTGGTGGCAGGTAACAGATAAAGCGAATAAAGAAAAGAATTATCTCGAATCTTCCGGCACGGCCATGTTTGTATTTGCATTGGCAAAAGCTGTGCGTTTGAATTACCTGCCTGCAAATTTCAATGAGCCTTTGCAAAAAGCCTACAAAGGCATGATCAAAGAATTTGTAACAACAGATGCAAATGGTCAATATCATTATATACAGGCAGTTGCAGGTGCAGGTTTAGGTGGCATACCTTATCGTGATGGTACTTATGAATATTATATAAACGAACCAAGAAGAGATGATGATCTGAAAGCGATTGGTCCGTTCTTACAGGCATGTATTGAAATGGAGTTGCTGAAGCCCCTAATACATAAAGGGGGATTGAAATAACAGGTTTTTTTATAAAATGATTTTAAATGATTGAATACGTCGTAAAAAGTCAAGCTTTGTTTTTAAAATGAGAAGAAAATTAAAATTACTCATGCTGTTACTAAGCCCCTCCTTTGGAGGGGTTTGGGGAGGCCTTTATGCGCAGTTAGTTGATAAAACACCAGCTGCTGTTCCTGTTGCGCCATCGGTGTATAACCGTGAACCATATGAAGATCCGTTGGTGAGTGGTATCAACAGGGATCAATCAAGAGCAACTGCTTATTCCTTTGCAACTGTTGCAGATGCATTAAACGGAAACAGAGAAAAAGGCGGACGATACATTTCATTAAATGGCGATTGGGATTTTTCATTTGCATTAAAGCCTGCAGATGCAGCAAAAGATTTTTATAAAAGCAAAGTGAGTGGTTGGAAGAAGATCAATGTTCCATCCAGTTGGGAAATGCAGGGTTATGATAAGCCCATTTATAAAAGTGCGGTGTATCCTTTTCGTCCGGTGAATCCGCCATATGTGCCGCAAGATTATAACGGTGTTGGTTGTTATCAAAAAACATTTACAGTTCCTGCCAACTGGAAGAATATGAATATCACTTTGCATTTTGGCGGAGTAAGTTCAGCATATAAATTATGGATCAACGGGAAGTTTGCCGGTTATGCAGAAGATAGTTTTCTGCCGAGTGAATTTAATATCACACCATATTTACAAAATGGAGAAAATATTATTTCTGTTTGGGTGATTCGCTGGAGTGATGGAAGTTTTCTCGAAGACCAGGATCAGTGGCGCATGAGTGGTATACATCGTGAAGTGTATTTACATGCAGAACCTTCTTTGCGGATAGCAGATTTCTTTTATCAAACAAAACTGGATAAGGATTATAAAGATGCGTTGCTGAGCATTCGCCCACGTATTGAAAATTTAACGGGGAAGGATATGCCGGGTTATGTATTGAAAGCACAGTTGTATGATGCAAATAACCAACCGGTATTACAACAACCACTTTCGAAAAAGACAGATGAGATCATCAATGAAATTCATCCTCGATTAGACAGGGTAAAATTTGGACTGATGGAAACAACCATCAGCAATCCAAAAAAATGGAGCCCTGAAGAACCGAATTTATATAAACTGGTGTTGATATTGGAAGACAGTACAGGTAAAGTACTCGAAGTAAAAACCTGTAAGATCGGTTTTCGTTCCATTGAATTCAGAAAGCGTGATAGCAAATTACTCATCAATGGGAAGCTGACTTACTTGTATGGCGTCAATCGTCCCGATCATCATCCAACAAGAGGTAAAGCATTAACAAGGGAAGATATTTTGCAGGACATACAAACTATGAAGCAGTTTAATTTCAACTGTGTTCGTCTTAGTCATTATCCAAGTGATCCGTATTTGTTAGACCTGTGTGATGAGTTTGGTATCATGGTGATCGATGAAGCGAATTTGGAAACACATGGTTTGGGTGGAAAGCTTAGTCATGATGCTGCATGGGCGGGTGCCTATGTTGAGCGTATCAGTCGGATGGCATTAAGAGATAAAAATCATCCTTCTATTATTATGTGGAGTTTGGGTAATGAAGCTGGCAGTGGTCCTAATCATGCAGCGATGGCCGCATGGATCAAAGACTTTGATATCACAAGACCTTTGCATTACGAACCTGCCTTGGGAAGTCCGAAAGAAGAAGGTTATATCGATCCGGGTGATAGTCGTTACTTAAAAAGCAATGATCATTCGCATCGCATTCAGAATCCGTTGGATCAATATTATGTGGATGTCATCAGCCGGATGTATCCATCTGATTACACAGCGCCGCTTTTAGTGAATCAACCTAACGGTGATCATCGTCCTATTTTCTTTTGTGAATATGCACATGCCATGGGCAACAGTGCAGGTAATTTAAAAGAGTTCTGGGATCAATGGCGCAGCATGCCGAGAGTGATCGGTGGTTGTATCTGGGAATTTAAAGATCAGGGCCTGGAAAAAACTGATTCAGCAGGCGTGAAGTTTTATGCATATGGTGGTGATTATGGTGAACGTTATTTCGACAATTTCACCATCAAAGGAGTTGTGAATGCTGATGGGAAACCTAAGGGAGTGATGTATGAATGCAAACGTATTTTTCAACCTATCCAATGCGAATGGGCAGATGCAGCAAAAGGAATCATCCGCATCATTAACAGAAGTGAAGTGAAGAATGTGAATGCATACACTGCTTATATTGTTGTGAAAGAAGATGGAAAGATCATTACGAATCAACAGATCGGTGGTATTGATGTAGCCCCTGCAACAACAGTAGAGTTTCATGTTTCAAAATGGTTGCCGAAAATGAAAGCAGGTTCCGAATATCATGTGGAGATGAAATTTGTTTTACAGAAAGTAGAAGCATGGGCGCCCGTAGGATTTGAAATTGCATCAAATCAATTGGTATTAAAACCTGTTACTGCTGCCGCAAATCCTTTTACAGTTATTCCATATACGGAAACAGAGAAAGGGTATACAATCAGTCGCTATGATTATTCCATCTTCATTAGTAAAGCAACAGGGGCATTGGAATCATATAAACTCAAAGGAAAGGAGCAAATTTCAAGTCCATTACTACCGCATTTCACCAGACCCCAAACGGATAATGATAAACGAGGATGGAAAACACATCGCACATTAAAAGCATGGTATGAGAATAAGCCTCTGCTAAAACATATTACTTTTTCTAAAGAAAACGGACAACTTACAGTTGCAAGTGTTTATTCAATCGCAAAAGACAGCGCATTTGCACGTATAATTTATCAAATAAGTAAAGAGGGAATTGTAAAAGTTGACTTTACATTGAACGCAGTTTCAAAACCAGGCCTTCCAAATATTCCTAAAGTGGGTATTCAAATGGGGATAAACAGGAGTTATGAACAGATTGAATATTTCGGTCGTGGCCCATTCGAAAATTACAT
>JANOIQ010000015.1:0-4619 GCA_031407835.1 Chitinophagaceae bacterium | reverse complement strand
AAACGTTTTTGTTCTTTGTTAGCAACCAATACACGCCAAAAATCTAAGGCATCACCATGAGCAATCGTATTGCTGTTTGTTCTGCCACGACGTAAGCCAACACCACCAACCAGTTTATCAAGGAAACCTCTGAAACGCCACAATCTATTTCCATAGTACCAACCTGTACCTCCGCCAATACTCCAGATATTGTTTAAGACATTTGTTACCTGTTCCTGATTTATTTCATACTGCTTCACATCTTTGTAACACCCGAATTCAGGTACCTGCAGATATTTCATTAATTCCAATTTTGTATGGCTGCTGCTGAATGCATCTTTCCAGCTACTGATGACCATGTTCTGTTCAATTTTTTCAAATGCCAATGATACCGCTTGTTTATATGTAAACGGATGGATATTCAAATCTTTCTCAAGTGTACCCGGCCGGCAAATCACATTCACTTTCATACTGTTTACCAGGTTTACTGCTAACGGGTAGGAGGTCGATGTAATAAAATATAACCAGTATGAAGAAATACGGGGAGTCATAAATGGCAACGTGTAAATGCGACGTTTCAATCCTCTTACTTCAGCAAATTGCAAAAGCATTTCTTTATAGGTTAACACTTCAGGTCCGCCAATATCAAAATCCTTGTTATATGTTTTTTCACTCAGCATTACGCCAGTGAGATATTGTAACACATTCCGCACGGCAATTGGCTGGCATTTGGTATTGAGCCATTGTGGCGTAATCATAATCGGAAGTTTTTCCGTTAAATCACGAATGATTTCAAAGGATGCACTTCCCGAACCAACAATAATACCTGCACGAAGAATGGTAATAGGAATGGTTCCCGATTTCAGAATTTTTTCAACTGCCAGTCTGGAAGAAAGATGGTCAGACAACTTTACTTCATTTACAATGCCGGCGAGATAAATAATTTGTTTTGTTGCTGTTTGTGCAATTAGCCGCTTGAAATTTTCGGCACATTGCTGTTCATCTTTTTCAAACTTGCCTGCTGCGCCTGTTAATGAATGAATGAGGTAAAAAGCAGTATCAATCTCCACTGGTAATAGTATGCTGCCGGGATTTAAAAAATCTATTTCAATAATATGGATATGCGGATGTTTATTATCATCTTCAAAACGTTCTTTATTTCTTACGCAGCAGTATAACTGATGTTGTTCCTGTAACAACACCTGTATGAGACGTTGACCAATGTATCCGTTAGCGCCGGTAATAAGAATGTTCATGTGTTATCGTTTACTGATTTTATTCATACTGATGCTGCGTTGCCTGCTGCATTTAAAACGATTGACTGTATCACTTCTCAACGCCTGATGTTTGGTTGAGCGGCCGGCCATGCGTTTGCGCCACATCCGAAAACTGGATGACTTGCTGTTGGCCCGCATGAAAGCTATGACATCTTTTTCTGCTAATCCAAACTGCAGTTGAATGGCTTCAAAAGGAGTACGATCTTCCCATGCCATTTCAATGATACGGTCTTTATCTGCTGGCGTAAAATTCATACATCAAATTGTTGTAAGTATTGTTCAGCATTGGTTAAATGCTGCTGTTGTTTTTCTTCCGTCATTTTATCAAATGTTCTAATCAGCATACCTAACCGTGGATTTTGTAAAAAGAAATTCCGGTGTACATGCATGAATCGCCAGAACAATCCATCCCATACCTGCTGCCAGTCCCCTTTTTCATAGTCACTCATCTTCATTAGATAATTACTGCCGCTGATGTATGGTTTGGTTGTCATCAATCCTCCATCTGCAAACTGCGTCATACCATACACATTTGGTACCATTACCCAATCATAGGCATCAATAAACAACTCCATGAACCATTGATATACTTCATCGGGATCAAATTCGCAAAGCAGCATGAAATTGCCAAGCACCATCAGTCGTTCAATATGATGACAATAACCAGTCTTCAGAATTTTTTGGATGGTTTCATCAATGGGAGAAATGCCCGTTGTTCCTGTCCAGAAGCTTGCCGGAATCTTTCGCTTGAACTTCCAGTAGTTGCTGGTACGTTGTTTACTTCCTTCCCGTTCGTAAACAATCCGTATAAATTCACGCCACCCAATTAACTGTCTTACAAATCCTTCAACTGAGTTAAGCGGAATATTTTTTACAATTGCCTGTTGCAATATTTTATCCAGCACCTGTTGAGGTGTAAGTAAGCCGATATTTATGAGAGGCGATAACACGGAATGATGTAAAATAGATTCTTTTGTAACAATAGCATCTTCATAGATGCCAAATTTTTCAAACCGATGTTCAATAAAATCATCTAACCAATCTTCGGCTTCTTTATAACTGGTTACAAAAAAATGCGGACCATTGGTTGAACCATAATTGCCGGTAAAATGTGTAGCAATATATTTCTTTGCTTCATTGATGAAAGGGTTTTCTTTTGGAAAATGAATTACCGGTGCGGTTTCTTTCTTTGGAAATTTTAAACGGTTCTCCGCATCAAACGTCCATTTGCCACCAATAGGTTTGCCATCTTTTTCCAGTAGAATGTTTCGTTGTTTGCGTTGATGGGTGTAAAAATCTGTTTGAAAATAAGTCTTGCGCTTATTGAAATAATCGTTAACATCATCCATTGTGTTGAGAAATGCAGGTGAGGCATGAACGATAAGTTCGAGCTTGTATTGCTGACAACTTTCTTTGATTCGTTTCAGCAGCCAGCAATCTGCCACATCAGCAATATGAATTGTTGCTATTTCCTTTCCTGCCAGCGATTGAATGAGTTGATGGATATCATTGCGTTCATCAGATGTTTCAATGTAGATAGGTTTGAATTGCTGCTTCGTTAACCATTGTTCATAAAACTTCATGGAAGCTCTGTGGAGAATTAGTTTCTGTAGATGGAAATTGTATTGCCGGAAAAACAGCCATTCTTCAACCAGGTATACCTTACGGTCTTTCTGCAACCCGGGATGTGCCTGGAATAACTGGTGAGGAAAGATCAATGTAACCGAACTCATAGCTAATGAAAACAATTTATTCAATAGAATGTTTAGGTAAATAAAAAATAAGCAATGTCTTTTTTCAGTCTTTCAGAAATACAATCCTGGGAACGATTTTATAGGACGAATTTTATCAACAGTCTCAGTGGGTTTAAAAGTGCCAGTTTGATTGCAACAGTTGATGGAACTCAAAAAACAAATCTTGCAGTGTTCAGCAACATCGTTCATTTGGGTGCCGATCCGGCATTGATTGGATTTATCAATCGTCCCAGGGAAGCTGCTAAACATACCATCAGCAATATTGAAGCAAATGGAAGCTATACCATTAATTTAATTCCTGCCAATGTGGTTGAACAGGCGCATCAAACAAGTGCAAAATATACAGCAGATGAAAGTGAGTTTGAAGCGGCTGGATTAACACCTGAGTGGACAAAAAATACCAAAGCACCTTTTGTACTGGAAAGCCCGGTGAAATATGCCATGGAACTGAAGGAGATTATTCCCATAAAATTGAATCATACATTTTTTGTGATTGGTGCAGTTACAGCCGCTTTTGTTGATCCATTTATCATTGCTGCTGATGGTTTTATTGATCTTGAAAAAGCGAACATCATTACATCGCTTGGTATAGATGGCTATTATGCTACAGAAAAACTGGCAAGGTATCAGTATGCCAAACCGGGAAAACCAATCACCCGGATTGAATAATGATTGCTTTATTTATATTTGAATGATGAGTAAAAAGAAATTAGTCGTGTTAACAGGTGCCGGTATCAGTGCAGAAAGCGGATTGAGAACTTTTCGTGACAGTGATGGCTTGTGGGAAGGTTATAATATTGAAGATGTAGCCACGCCAAGGGCATGGAAAAGAAACCCACAACTTGTTTTGGATTTTTATAATGAACGCCGTAAAAATGTATTGAATGCAAAACCTAATGCAGCCCACTTCGGGTTAGCTGAATTAGAAAATGATTTTGATGTAACCATCATTACGCAAAACATCGATGATTTGCACGAACGTGCAGGTTCAACCAATGTGATGCATCTGCATGGAGAGATATTCAGGATGCGAAGTGAACGGAGCCTGCATTTGACTTATGAAATAACAGGCGATATTCAATTAGGTGATACAGCAGCGGACGGTGCCCAGCTACGCCCAGCTATTGTTTGGTTTGAAGAAGCAGTGCCAATGATTGAAGAAGCTGTTCCCGTTGTTCAGCAGGCTGATATATTTGTTGTAGTGGGTACTTCATTAGTTGTATATCCGGCAGCAGGATTACTGACTGTGGCTGACGATTCTATTCCTAAATTTATTGTTGATAAAAAGATTCCACACACTTCATCGGTTCGTAATATCATTGCTATTGAAAAACCAGCAACGGAAGGAGTGAAGGAGTTGATAGGGTTATTAAAAGGGGTTTAGTACATTTAAACACTAAGACTGATTATTATGGAAATATTCGACAGTATGGGAGAAGGGTTAATTGCCATCTTTTTTTTGCTTTCGTTTTTAGCTGTCCTCATTTTTTTTATTCTTACCCAGCAATGGACTTTACAGGCTGTATCTCCGGAAAACAGAAAAATGGTACCGGGAAATGTATGGCTCCAATTGATTCCCATTTTTAATTTTTACTGGCAATTTGTTCTT
>JANOIQ010000194.1:0-4249 GCA_031407835.1 Chitinophagaceae bacterium | reverse complement strand
TGATCGGACCGCCTTTAACTTTATAACTCAGTTTTCTGTTTTGCTGAAATAGAGTACCTTGAAAAAACAATAATCAATTAAACACTGATCTGATAGCATGCTGCTGAAAGATTTTATACCATCTCTGGCTGTACATGAATTTATACAATTGTACAGAATTGTACATTTAGTATTTGATAAAAATGACCCGCTTCCTTTTAAAGCATACCCTCCACGGCCGGAGCACTGCCTGGCATTTTATCCGTATGATACAGAAAAAGTTGAGTATGCTGATAGTGGCAAGCAGATACATTCTCTTCCTGTTGTGCTGTACGGTCAGCAACTGGGAGTAACCAACCGTTTTGTTGGCAGAGAATTTCTGGTACTTCAGATTGTTTTTCATCCCGGTGCTTTATACCGCATTACCGGCATCCCTGCATATGAACTGAATAATGAATATCTGGATGCAGAACTTATTTTTTCTTCTGAGTTGCGGTTAATAAATGAGCAGCTTTTTCATGCAACATCTTACGATGCAATGATAAAAATTGCAAATGATTTTGTTTTGCAGTTAATCAGCAAAGTAAAAAAAGAACATCACCCAATTGATAAAGTAAGCCAGTTGCTGATTGCACAAAATGGAAACCTGCCTGTCAGTTATCTGGCTAAACATTCTTTCTTATCAACCAAACAATTTGAACGGAAGTTTAAAGAACGCACCGGAATCAATCCCAAACTTTTTGCAAGAGTTGCCCGGTTTGATAAAGCGTTTCGGTTAAAAAATTTATATCCGCACTACGATTGGCTGCGTGTTGCAGTTGAATGCAATTACCACGACTATCAGCACCTCGTAAAAGATTATAAAGATTTCACCAATATGACGCCCACTGCTTTTCATGAAATTGAAAACCAAGCCCCTGAACGGAATTTTGGTTTGGCAGAAGTTTATTATCCAGCGTCATAACTATTTCATTTAAGCAGCCGAAAAATATTTCTAATACAGTTGTACTCATCCTGGCGGGAAATATTAAAAATCCCTTCCCGGCATTTGCCGGGAAGGGATAAAATAATAACAACACATTTCATTTATTTTGAACTGAGGTCGGCACGGTAAGCAAGTAATTCGCTGAACCGGCTTTCTACGTACAGCGCATAATCTGATAAATAAGAATCCCAGGTGCCATTTCCATTTGCAGCATTATATCTTTCAGGCATTGGTTTCCTGTAACCATCAGCCAATTCTTTAAAGCCTCCTTTTAAACGGGTAACTACTGCTATTTGTGGAACACCGGAAGAAGCGGCCTCATAAACCGCAACACTTTCATTACCTGCAACCCAGGCTTTTTTCATCTTCGCAGTCATGTCTCTTAAATGATAGATCATACCAGGTTTGGCAAACATGTGGTTGATGATAATTTTATCGGCATAATCGTTAATGGTAATATTGCTGAGTTCAGCATTAAATACCATGTAAGAAGAGCTGCCTCTGTCGGTTAAATAAGGAGTAACACTTTTGTTCCAATCATTGTTGTGCTCGGTTCCGAGGTTTCCTCTTCCATCAATTGCTTCCCAGCTTGTGGGACCTTCTGTAATATGATACCCGCCTGCATCCGGTCCTGATGAAATTTCAAATACACGCCATCGCCAATCGCCGGTGTGATACTTTTGTGCATGATTCGCCAATGCTTTTTCAAATTCAAGAACTTTGTCAACTTTGGGAAATACCCGGTTGGCATTAATTACATTTTTTAGTTGGCTTATCCCAAATACAGGAATAAGCAAACAGAGAAGAAAATTTTTTCTCATGTCTGGTTGATTTAAATGTGTAAAAAAATGGAGGGTAGTGTTGGGATAGGGGGCGAAGCAGAAGTAAGGTATATAACTAAACAGCCAATTCAAAGGAAATAAAATATTTTTTTAAAAAAATAGTTCCTGTGCTGAACGCATATAAATGAAATCAGGTAGGGGCCGGCAGCCAACTTAAGTTATAATAAAAAAATGCATATTTATTTTTTTTGCATAAACACTTTCACTGCTGAATGGTATTTCTCATTTTTGCAGGGTTACAGGAATTTGCTCTTAACTTGCACAAACGATTTGCTGAAAATTAAACAAATGCACTATGGATGTTCAATTCAATAAGAATGAAGATGTGATGAAACTTTCGCTGAATGAAGTGAGAAACAGGTTGAAAAAAATTTATGAAGGTGGCGGACAAAAATCAATCGATAAACAAAGGGAACGCAATAAGCTTACTGCTAGGGAGCGGATTGAATACCTGCGTGATGCTGATACTGTATTCACAGAAATTGGTGCATTTGCAGGTTATGAGATGTATAAAGAACAGGGTGGATGTCCTGCCGGTGGAACCGTTGCAGGCGTGGGTTATGTAAGCGGACGGCAATGTATCATTGTTGCCAATGATCAAACGGTAAAAGCAGGCGCCTGGTTTCCCATCACCGGAAAAAAGAATTTGCGAATGCAGGAAATTGCTATGGAAAATCATTTGCCTGTTATTTATTTAGTTGACAGTGCCGGTGTATTTCTTCCTATGCAGGATGAAATTTTTCCCGATAAAGAACATTTTGGCCGCATCTTCCGCAACAATGCAAGAATGAGTGCCATGGGTATAACACAAATTGCAGCTGTTATGGGAGCCTGTGTGGCAGGTGGTGCTTACCTGCCCATCATGAGCGATGAAACATTGATGGTGGAAGGAAACGGTTCCATTTATTTGGCAGGCCCTTATTTAGTAAAAGCCGCCATTGGCGAAGAGGTAGATACCGAAACCTTAGGCGGCGCCGCTACACATACAGAAATATCGGGTATTGCAGATTATAAATTTAAAACGGAAGAAGAATGCCTGGATGAAATTAAAAAGCTGATGGGTAAACTTGGCAAAAAAGGAGAAGCCGGGTATGACCGCATTGCTTCGATAGCACCAAAGAAAAATCCACAGGATCTCTATGGATTATTTCCTGCTGATGGGAAGCCTTATGATATGCTGGAAATCATTGAACGTATTGTTGACGACAGCGATTTCGATCAGTTTAAACAGGATTATGGAAAAACAATTCTCTGCGGTTATGCAAGAATTGATGGATGGGCTGTTGGTATTGTTGCCAATCAACGCACCATCATCAAAAACAAAAAAGGAGAAATGCAGTTGGGGGGTGTAATTTATAATGACAGTGCTGATAAAGCGGCACGGTTTATTCTCAACTGTAATCAAAAGAAAATTCCATTGGTGTTTCTGCAGGATGTAACCGGCTTTATGGTAGGCAGCAGAAGCGAACACAGCGGTATAATTAAGGATGGTGCAAAGATGGTAAATGCGGTTGCCAACAGTGTGGTGCCTAAGATCACTATTGTAATTGGCAATTCGTATGGAGCAGGAAATTATGCGATGTGCGGCAAAGCGTATGATCCCCGTTTTATTTATGCATGGCCCACTGCAAAAATTGCGGTGATGGGAGGAGACCAGGCCGCCAAAACATTATTGCAAATTCAGGTGGCTGCTATGAAATCAAAAGGAAAAGAAGTAAGTGCAGATGAAGAAAAGAAATTGCTTGATGCCATCAAAGGAAAATATGAAGAACAAACATCGGCTTACTATGCTGCTGCACGGTTGTGGGTTGATGGAATTATTGATCCGCTTGAAACACGAAAAGTGATCAGCGAAGGAATTAAGGCTGCCAATCAAAATCCAAATATCGATGAGTTGAAAGTAGGAGTGTTTCAGGTGTGAGTGAGGAAGTAGGATGTAAGAAGTAGGATGTAAGAGGTAAGAAGACCGTGCTTTATAATCCATCAGTGTTCATTTACAGTTTCCTTCCTTTCTTCCCGCCTTACCGGCAAACAATTCAATCCCTGCTGTTATCTCAATAGCCCCAGAATTTCTTCCCATGTTGAAACTCTTGTATGATGTTTATCATCCTGCCCATGGTTATGCGGCTGAGTAAACAAATATGTTTTGCCGGTAAAGTAATCAAGGTTCTTATAATGATCATCAATCATGATATCACCTTTGATGATTGTTTTTGATCCGCAGAAAACAAACTGATGCCAGGTAAGAAAAGGGAAATGTTCTTTGAGCCATTCGAGTTTCTCCGGTAAGCTTAATGGAAACTCCATTGCTGCCGACACAATAAAGAGATCGTATTTGTTATTCAGTTCTTTTATAGCTTCAACACCGCCCTCAATGACAGGCGCATTCCTGAAAAAACCTTCTGTCATCACATATTTGCGTTCATGTTTAAACACTTCGCTT
>JANOIQ010000166.1:0-2093 GCA_031407835.1 Chitinophagaceae bacterium | reverse complement strand
ACAAAGAGCTCCGTTCCTTCAAGCAATGGTCTTGCTTTTAATAATCCTCCTCCTGTTTCCAGTACCTCATCTCTTTCATCACTGATGAATACATTGCTTCCCCATCCATTATTTTTTTCAACAGCATCAATAATCTGATCAGCAAAATGATGCACATTCACTACCACATCTGTAATTCCATACTGCTGCAGGTATTCAATATTCCGTTGCAGCAAACTTTTCCCATTCACCAATGCCAATGCCTTTGGATGTTGATCTGTCCATGGTTTAAAATGTGTGCCCAGCCCTGCTGCAAAAATCATTGCTTTAAGCCCCCTCCGCCCCCTAAAGGGGGAACTTGTATCATCTTCATTAAACGTAACATTCATTACTATAAAGTTTATTGTATTTACTCCCCTTTAGGTTTTAAAACCCCGAATAATAACTTCGGTGGGGATGGGGGTTTAATAGGTTTTATTAATCCAGTTCTTCGCATCCTGTATCAAATGTTTCAGTTCAATCTTTACGCCGTATTTATTTTTGATATGTCTTGCCAGTGCATCAGCAGCATAAACACTTCGGTGCTGACCACCGGTACATCCAAAGCTGATTTGCAGATTGGCAAAACCACGCTTCATATAATCCTCCACTGCAATATCAATGATGTTGTAAACGCTGTTTAAAAACTGGGGCATTCTTGTTTGCTGTTCCAGGAAATCTTTTACATCTTTATCTCTTCCGGTTTGTGTTTTATATTCCTCAAATCTTCCGGGGTTCAAAATACTTCTGCAGTCAAACACAAAGCCTCCGCCATTTTCTGTTTCATCGGCAGGTATTCCGTTCAGTTTATAAGAAAAACTATTGATGCGTACAACCAATGCTGTTTCTTCTGTTGCTTTCATTGGTTCAAACCGGTGAATCACTTCCTCTTCCACCATCAGCCCCAGCATGCGTTCAAATTCGGGAAGCCTGATGCCTACACGCTTGTTACTGAAGAACCATTTAATATTTCTTAAAGCAAGAGGAATACTCGTTAAGAAATGTGCCTTGCGTTCAAACAAACCTCTGAAACCATACGCCCCTAACACCTGCAGCAAACGGATCAAAACATAACCATTGTACTGGCTCACAAATCTTGTACGGTCAATTTTTGTATGAAGTACTTCATCCACACAATCCATATAATAATCCAGCAGATTATTTTTCCAGTCATCGGGCAATTCTGCTTTTGCCTGCCACAATAAAGAAGCAACATCATACTGCAATGCACCAAGCATACCACCCTGGTAATCGATAAAATGAACAGCCTCCCCCAAGCCCCCTCCAACAGAGGGGGTTACCATTATATTCCTGCTTTGAAAATCACGAAACATAAAATACTTATGATCCACATGGGTGAGATAAGTACTCAACGCATCAAAATCATCAATCAGCTTTTCTTTATCGTAAGGAATTTTTAAGGTATCAAGGAAATAATACTTGTAGTAAAGCAGATCTGAAAGAATAGCCTGTTTACCAAATTCCTTTGACGTAATGCACCAGTCATAATTCAGGTTTTCCTGTCCTTTAATCTGCATATAAGCCAGCTTTTGCAGCGCTTGCTGAAAGAGTGTATATGCATGATGATGATACCCATTTTGTTCCAGCACATTTAATAAAGAAACATCACCAAAATCTTCCTGCAGGTAAATGGTTTCATCGGCATTCACTAAAAATATTTCAGGAACCGGACACTCATGCGCTCTGAAATGTTCACTGAATTTTAAAAAAGTTTGATTCTCCCTGATATTTTTACTGGCTGTTGCAATACAGGCAACAGGCCCTGTTACACGGTAATACACTCTGTCGCTTCCACTTTGTGGTATTTTTTCAATATGATCAGGCTTTACATTAAACCTGGCTGAATATAATAAGGCGATCTGTTCAATGATATACTGCATAGAAATTGATTGCGGTAAAAGTAACTGAAATTTTTATTCAGCCTGTACAAACACAGTGCACATAAATTTCAATCCTTCAATTTTTTATATCTCTGATTTCAATTAACTTGTAACAAATCTTGAAACCATGACCCCTCTTAAACAACTGCTGGCAGTAGTTATGCTGCTTTTTTT
>JANOIQ010000118.1:0-2244 GCA_031407835.1 Chitinophagaceae bacterium | reverse complement strand
CGTTTATTCATTGATGCTGAATTGACGGATGATGCTGATCGTTATCGTGTTTATGAAGAAGCTAAACTGAATTATTCTGCTGAACGGATTGATACTGCTGAATTTTACATTCAGCCAACAGGATTACTGCAGCAAAATGATCTCCGCAAACAATACTTTGAATGCTTTGATTGGAAGGAAGTAAAAGCATTTTTTAAAACCGAAGATGATCTTGGTTTTGATTTATTTTCTGCAGTATTTTATCTCATTACCCGATACGAAGAATATCTTGAACATGAACCTGATGAATATGGACGGTATGCTCACTGGAATTCATTGGCATGGAAAGAAAAGTTTTTAAATAGACCATTAATTGATATCTGGCTGTTGAAATTTAAACAGGAACTTGAATCTAAGTTCAATAATATCAAACTTCAAGTATCAAATTTCGAATTCATACCTACGTACGACATTGATATTGCCTGGAGTTATAAGAACAAGGGATTTATCAGGAGCTTTGCTGCATCTTTAAACAAACCATCATCCATTATAAAGCGAATAAAAGTGATCGCAGGAAAAGAAAAGGATCCCTATGATTCTTATGACTGGCTGAAGCAATTGCATGAAGAGAATAATCTGCAACCGATTTACTTTTTCTTAGTTGCAGCGGAGAACTGCGAGTATGATAAAAATATTTCTCCTAAAAAGAAAGAGTTACAGCAGTTAATTCAATCAACAGCAAAACAGGCAATTATTGCTTTGCATCCTTCCACTCAGAGTAATACCAACAAAGAATTGCTGGCGAAGGAAAAAAATGTATTGCAGCAGATCAGCGGTAAAAAAATCACGGCTACCCGTCATCATTATATTTTATTTCATCTGCCACATTCTTATCTTGAACTGATTGCTGCGGGATTTACAGATGATCACAGCATGGGCTATGGAACAGTAAATGGTTTCCGTGCTTCTACTTCGCATTCTTTTTTATGGTACGATCTGGAGAAGGAAGAAACAACGTCACTGCGGATTCATCCGTATGCGTATATGGAAGCCAATTCATTTTACGAAATACATCAATCACCTGCAGAAGCATTGGAAGAAATGAAACTATTGACTGAAGAGGTAAAGAAAGTGAGTGGCAGATTTATTTCCATCTTTCACAATCATATGCTCGGTACCGATAAACTGTTTAAAGGTTGGAGAGAGATGTATGAAGAGTTCGTGTCTGACGTCTCGAAGAGCGTCTGACACATATTCAGTTCATAAACTTTGCCAATGGTTCATCACCGATGTTCATTCTTCGATCCTTCCAACATCTGGATTAATTCCTTCATCTCGGGATCACTTAAGTAACGCCATTTGCCAAGGGCAATATTCCCCAATTGAATATTCATGATGCGTACACGTCGTAAACTCACAACATCGTAACCAAATGCTTCACACATTCTTCTTATCTGGCGATTCAATCCCTGCTTCAGAATGATGGAAAAACTTTTGCCACTTAAGGTTCGCACTTTACAGGGCAGTGTTGTTGTATCCATGATGTGGACGCCCTTACTCATCTTCGCTGCAAAATCAGGCGTTAATTTTTTATTGACTGTAACGAGGTATTCCTTTTCATGTTCATTTCCTGCACGCAGAATTTTATTAACGATATCTCCATTGTTAGTGAGAAAGATCAGGCCTTCTGAATCTTTATCCAGGCGCCCAATTGGGAAAATGCGTTTGGGATGATTGATGAAACGAATGATATTGGTACGGTCTTTTTCATCAGTTGTGGAAGTAATGTTCAGTGGCTTATTAAAAGCAATAATGAATTGATCTTGTTTGGCAGTTGATTTTACTTTCAACAGTTCATCATCAATATAAACCTTGTCTTTGGAGGAAACTCTTGTACCGGCTAATGCAATATTTCCATTTACCACAACTCTTGCCTGGTCAATCAGTTTATCTGCTTCACGGCGTGAGCAGTAACCTGTTGCACTGATGTATTTATTAAGACTAATTTTTTCTTCCGGCATATGTAAATGTAAAACGGATTAGTTATCCAGCACAACTCTTTGTTCATCGGCTGTTTTCTTGAAAGCTCTGTTCACAAGATAAACGCCAAGCAAGGTAACAAGCCCGCCAATGGTTAATATGAGTGTCAGCTTTTCTCCAAAAATGAAAGCACCTAATAATACTGCTACAACCGGGTTGATATAAGCATAAATACTTGCCTGTTCTGTTGGCAGGTTTTGCAATGCATACAGGTAACACACAAAC
>JANOIQ010000044.1:0-2827 GCA_031407835.1 Chitinophagaceae bacterium | reverse complement strand
GAAGTAACATTCTTAAAAAACAGGAATGTAGTGGGGTTACCGATAACGCCACCGATGGATTCACCAAAGGCAAGGCTGAATCCTACTACAACCCACAGCACACCAACAACGCCTGCTGCAACAACGCTTTTAATCATGGTTGAAATAACATTTTTACGATGCACCATACCACCGTAAAAGAAGGCTAAGCCAGGGGTCATTAAAAATACAAGTGCAGTGGCAACAATAATCCATGCAATGTCTGCCGCATTGTAGGCTCCAGCCTTGTCTTCGTAATTCGCTGCAGCCGGAATAAACAAGGCTGCGATCGCAACTGCCGCCAAAAGAAGGAAGGGGGCAATTTGTCTGGGGGTTACTTTTTTAATCATGGTTTGATCGATTTTTAAGAGTTACATTAATTATATTTATAATTAATTAAGATTTAACTAAAATAAAACAAATATCAATTCAACACTTTCTATTAATTAACATGTTATATTTATTAATATGATTGAAAATAATGCAAAAAAAAGACCTAAAGTATTGAAAACATATACTTTAGGTCTACCTAACCCATTTGGGCATAATAAAATCGATCAGAATCAGTTTTAAAAATCTACACAATTAGTAGAGAAGCCTGCTGATCTTTCGTTTCAAGCAATGAAAAACCTACTAAAAACTCATCCACTTTACGGGCACATTCCCTTCCCTCACTGATGGCCCAAACAACCAATGATTGCCCCCGGCGCATATCACCAGCGGTAAATACTTTATTAATACTTGTATGAAACTCTTTCTCGGTTGCCTTTACATTCTTACGTTCATCCAGTTCTACACCCAATTGCTCCAGCAAGCCGGTGTACTGAGGTTGTACAAATCCCATTGCGAGTAAAGCAAGCTCACATGAAATGACTCTCTCACTTCCTTCACGTTCTGCAAATGATGAAGGGCGGCCATCTTCACTGCTCTTCCATTCCAGGTCAACAATCTTAATGGCTTTCAGGTTACCCTGCTCATCGCCAACAAATTCCTTTGTTGCAATTGCCCATTGCCGAACAGCACCTTCTTCATGTGAGGAGGATGTTTTCAATGTCATGGGATAAGTTGGCCAGGGCATAAATGCAGTTCTGTCGGTTGGAGGCATAGGCATTAACTCAAACTGTGTAACCGTTTTTGCTTTATGCCGGTTACTTGTTCCAACACAATCACTGCCTGTATCGCCACCACCAATCACAACAACATTTTTCCCGGTTGCAAAAATGTCTTCCGTGTAAATATTGCTTTCAATGGCTGCATTTGCCAACGGATCAAGCTTTGCATTGCGTTTGTTTTGCTGTTTTAAAAACTGCATAGCAAAATAAACACCTTTCAACTCTCTGCCGGGTATTGGTAAATCTCTCGGAACAGTTGATCCGCCTGCTAACACAATTGCGTGATATTCTCTCAACAGATCATTCACGCTTACATTCACCCCAACATTTGCATTGCATTTAAACGTAACACCTTCTTCTTCCATTAATTTCACTCTGCGATCAATGATCCATTTCTCCAACTTAAAATCAGGAATGCCATAACGCAATAATCCACCAACCTGATCATCCCTTTCAAAAACGGTTACAGTATGACCTGCATAGTTCAATTGTGCTGCTGCTGCTAACCCAGCCGGGCCGCTTCCAACCACAGCAATTTTTTTACCCGTACGTTTATTGATCTTTCTTGCCTGCACAAATCCTTTATCAAAAGCAATTTCAATGATATGCTTTTCAATTTCCTCAATCGCAATTGCCGGCTGATTGATGCCTAACACACAAGACTGTTCACAGGGAGCAGGGCAAATTCTTCCGGTAAACTCAGGAAAGTTATTGGTTGAAGTGAGAATATCATATGCTTCTTTCCACTCTTTGCGATAGACTGCATCATTAAATTCAGGAATCACATTTCCCAAAGGACATCCACTATGACAAAACGGAACACCGCAATTCATACAACGTCCACTCTGCTCATTGAGCTTTTCGTCGGGATAACGATTTATAAACTCGTTGTAATCATTCACCCGCTCTTCTGCTTTACGCTTAGCAGGGAGCTCTCTTGTAAATTCTAAAAAACCGGTTGGCTTACCCATGAGAAACTGTTTATCGTTTCGTAGTTAATTAATTTATTTTCCTGCAGCAATTGCCTGTGATTTTTTTAACAACGCTTTCTTGTAATCAGTTGGAAATACTTTTACAAAATGATGGAGTTGATTATCAAAATCGCCCAAAACAAATTTTGCAACTGAACTTCCTGTGTAATCAAAATGCTTTTGAATCATCTGCTTCAACTCTTTTGCATCATCTTCATTCAAAGGATCCAGGTCAACCATTTCCTTGTTGCAATTTTTACTGAACTTTCTTTTCACATCATATACAAAAGCAACACCACCACTCATACCTGCTGCAAAGTTTCTTCCTGTATCACCGAGAATTACAACTCTTCCTCCGGTCATGTATTCGCAACCATGATCGCCCACACTTTCAACAACTACATTTGCACCTGAGTTACGAACTGCAAAACGTTCGCCCGCTTTACCACGAATGAATGCTTCTCCACTTGTTGCACCGTAAAAAGCAACGTTACCAATGATGATATTTTCTTCAGCTGTATATGTAGCTGTTTTATCAGGATAGATAATCAGTTTTGCACCACTTAATCCTTTACCGAAATAATCATTGGCATCACCTTCCAGTTCAAGTGTTACACCGTTAGTATTGAATGCTGCAAAACTCTGTCCGGCTGTTCCTTTAAATTTAAAATGAATGGTATCTTCCGGCAAACCTTCTGCACGGTGTTTCTTTGTGATTTCATTGGA
>JANOIQ010000639.1:0-4632 GCA_031407835.1 Chitinophagaceae bacterium | reverse complement strand
CTCAACACTCCTCTTTTTACAGATTATGCTGTTAAAGCAAGGTTTATTAAACTGCCTGCAGGAAAAAAAATTACATATAATGATTCTGCCGTGTTTGAAATGCCTTTGGGAACAGTGCTCATTAAAAACTTTTATTATTTCTATGATGTACGCAAACCCGAGTTGGGCAGGCGCATCATTGAAACAAGATTGCTCGCCAATATGCAGGATGGATGGCATACCTATCAATACATCTGGAACAACGAACAAACAGAAGCTGTGTTTGAACCTATCGGTGATGTAACAACTGTTGAATACATTGATGCTAATGGCAAAAATGTAAAAATAAATTATGTAGTTCCCAATCAACCGCAGTGTAAAGGATGCCATAGCCGCAACGATACTATTGTACCAATTGGCCCTGCAGCAAGGCATCTCAATGGCGATTATAATTATACAGCAGGTAAAGAAAATCAATTGCAATACTGGCAACAGCATAACATGATTCAACTTCCATCAGCAACCATTCCTGCCAATGCTGTATGGAATAATGAACAAAGCGGAACAGTAGAACAAAGAGCGAGAGCATATCTCGATATCAACTGTGGTCATTGTCATAATAAATCAGGTCCGGGAAATACTTCAGGGTTGTTTTTAGATATACATGAAACCAATCAAACAGCATTGGGCATTTTGAAAACTCCCATCGCTGCAGGAAGAGGTGCCGGAAATCTTACATATGATATTGTGCCCGGTTCTCCCAACAAGTCAATTCTTGTTTACCGGATGAACACAACAGATCCTGGTTTTGCTATGCCGGAAGTTGGAAGAGTAACGATTCACAAAGAAGGAGTAGCGTTGATCAGTAAGTGGATTAAGGAGATGAAGAATTGAGACATTGTTTTCTTTTCGTAACTTGTAAAAAAAAGCAAATGCTTACAAAAGCTGAAGTGCTGAAATCATTACAATCATTGCCGGGAAAGTTTCAGGCAGAAGATGCAATTGAAAAGATTGTATTGCTTGAAAAGATCAGGATTGGAATGGAACAGTCAAAGAATGGAAAAGTTGTTTCGAAAGAGGAAGCGAAACGCAAGCTTAAAAAATGGCTGAAGTAAAATTCACGGATCAGTCCATCAATGATCTGAATGATATTGCAGAATATATCAGCAACGATTCTGTCTTCTATGCTGAACTTCAAATTCAGAAATTAATTAACCGCACAGATATTCTTGAAAATTTTCCGTTGATAGGAAGAATTGTTCCTGAACTGAATCTCAAATCAGTCAGAGAAATTATTGAAGGCAATTACAGAATAATCTACAGAGTTGTAAACAAGAGTATGATTCATATACTCACTTTCCATCATTCAAGAAGAAAACTGAAACGAACTGTTATCAAAACAATGATCAAAACGAACAGGTAATATCAGGATCCTTGCTGATGCGGATTATTCTCTGCACTGATTGGCCCAAACTCACTTGAATAAATTTTAAACATCAGGAGGAAGTAGCTGATCAGCAGCGGGCCAAAAATAAATCCCCAGAAGCCAAATAAACTCAAACCAACAATAACACCGAGCACTGTTACCATTGGATGTACATCTCCCATTCTTTTCATAAGCGTAATTCTTGCGAGATAGTCAACATTGCCGGTTACGAGTAAACTGTAAATCAATAATCCGATTCCCTGCCCGGTATGACCCTGTGAAAAAAGAAACACAACAAGCGGCGCCCAGATAAGTGTTGTACCAACTATTGGAAAGAATGCAAATATGCCGGTAATAAACCCCCATAACACAAATTCATTGATGCCGAAAATCCAGTAACCGATAATGGCACACACTCCCTGAATGAACGAGATCAATGGAATGCCAATAGCATTGGCTCTTACAACACTCATGGTTTCATTACGCAGGGCTTCAATATTTTTTTCCTGTAAGGGAAGAAAAGAATCAATTGACTCTTCCATTTGTTTTCCATTAATCAGCATAAAGAAATATATAAACAGCATCATCGCAAGATTGGCAAAAATCATTGCAGTACTGTTTAAAAATGCAGGGAAAAAATTCGCAACTCTTTTTTGGATCTCTGCAACATTCGTGTCGCTGAATAATTCCTGTCCTGTCCAGGCTTTTATTTGTGTCGAAACAGATTTCAAACCAATAATTACTTCATCAGAATGGCCAAATACTTCTGTGATTTTTGGTGAAAGCAGGCTGATAATATAGTAAACCGGCAGCCCGACAATTATAAGGAAACCAAATAAGAACAATGTAGCGGTAAGATTCTTATTCCATTTTTTTTGAGTAGTGAGATGAAGATACCAGTGCCTGCTTAAAATGTATAAGGTAACAGCGCCAAGAAACCCCGGAAAAAAAGTGTAGAGTTCTTTTACAAGCAAAAAGCCGAGTGCAGCCAGAACGGCCAATAAAATAATCTGTCGTAAACGGTTGCTGAACGATGCCATAGGTTGAAATTACAAAAACTGAATGACTATAGGCATGAGTAAAAAATCTTATTTGCTACTTTTCGTCTTCAAAGCAAAACAAAAACAATCTTTAGGGCTAGTCTCTATTAGCCTGGGCTTTAAGGCTTTCCAATTCGTTTCTAATTTTTCTGATGGCACAGACAAGATTAATAGAGTATCTCCTTTTTTCAGGGATTCATCTGAACCTTCAATGCGGCTATTATATATAATTGAGATTGAGTTTTTATAGATAGAAACATCTGTCAAAAGCTTAATGTAAGTTTGCTGCCCATTAACCTCCAAAATTCCCTGACCGGTTTCATTTTTTTTTATTATTGAAAGTGTCCATGTCATCGTCATATAGTAACCGGCATTTGCTTTTATTGGTTGTTCTTCGTAGATATAGTTACCCACCCATTTGTTGAGACTTTTTGAATTGTTATCGTAAGAGCAAGAATTTAAAATCACCCCTAAAATTAAGAGAAAAGTAACTGTTATTTTTTTCACACAATATATTTATAACACAGTAACAGAATGTATTTAATCAGCAATCAATCTTCCCACACTTTTAACCCTTCACTGCAATTGGCACAGATGTCAATATTCCTGCGGCTGGTCATGAGTTCTTTACGGAACTGTTTATAGTTGTCGTTATTCCAAACCTGTTTAAAAGATTGCATCTTTAAATTGCCGAGCTGATGCATGGCATCTTTGTCAAAGCAACAGGGAACTACCAGTCCGTCCCAGGTAATAACATTAGCATGCCATAATTTCCAGCAATGATTCTGCAGTTTGTTCTTGGGTGCATACGACCCATCTGCATTTTTTTTATAGCGGCTGTATTTGTTCAGGGAAGGGATGAGTTGATTGGGATCGTTTTCATAGTCATAGATCTGTGCAGTTTTAAACCACACATCATCCACACCAATTTCTTTGGCTAGTTGTTTTACATCTTCCAATTGATGTTCATTCGGCTTTACCACCAAAAACTGAAAAACAACCATCGGCGTTTTGCTGTTCAGTTCTTTTTTCCACTTTACAATATTTTTTGCGCCTTCCATTACTTTATTCAACTGCCCGCCTATTCGGTATTGCTGGTACACATCCTGTGTTGTTCCGTCAATAGAAATGATCAGCCGATCCAATCCGCTTTCAACAGTCTGCTTTGCTTTTTCGTCAGTTAAGTAATGTGCATTGGTAGAAGTGGCGGTATAGATTTTTTTCTGTGATGCATAATTTACCATCGTCAAAAAATCCGGATTCAGGTAAGGTTCGCCCTGGAAATAGAAAATGAGATACAACAGGTCTTTATGAATATCATCAATCGTCTGTTCAAAAAAACTCTTCTGCAGCATCCCGGTTGGTCTTGTAAACTCCCGTAAACCACTGGGGCATTCAGGGCAACGAAGATTACAGCTGGTGGTTGGTTCAAATGAAATGGAAACCGGGTAACCCCACTGAATGGGTTTGTTCAGCAAGCGGCTTAACTGGTAGCTGCTCCAAACCTTCCCGAAATTCCAGGCTCTCCGGGGGGTTAGTTTTGAAAAAAGGTTGAATATATCGCTTCGGTGTAATTGAGCCATCGGGGAACAAAGATAAACTGCAATGCTTCAGCAACACAAATGAGTTTAAGGGCATCCCTTAACAAAAATTTCTTCTCACAAATAAGTGCTTTTAAAAAAATAATCTTAGATTTGTTTAGTTGCATAAACAACTATATGCCAAACAACCAATTTAAAAAAGGAGAACTCTACAGTTTTATAACCGGAAAGGCAAGTACGGCAATAGGACGGCGGCTGCAAAAGAATTTTAAGCAGTCCAATGTTGAGATAACCATCGAACAGTGGAGTGTGCTGTATCATTTGTGGAAGGAGGATGGCATGAGCCAGCAGCAATTATGCGACGCCACGTTCAGGGACAAGCCAAGTATTACCCGGCTGGTTGATAACCTGGAAAAATTAAAACTTGTAAAAAGAAACGCTTCGAAAGAAGACCGCCGCAAGAACCTGATTATTTTAACACCGGTGGGAAAAGAACTGGAAGAACGTTGCATGGAAATTGCCAACAACACACTGAACGAAGCATTGCTGGGTGTTACCAACGGACAGATTGAAATTGCGAAAGAAGTATTGCAGATGGTGTATGATAACCTGAAGTAAACCGTTGGCCGTTGAACGTTGTTCGATA
>JANOIQ010000596.1:0-2395 GCA_031407835.1 Chitinophagaceae bacterium | reverse complement strand
CTGCCATTGCAAAAGTGTGATGTGGATTATGAAGAAGATGCCATGCAGTGGTTTGAAAAAATTTTAACTGTAACAGAAAATCAAACAACCGGTAAAGTTGTTCCCGTTTTGATACAGCAGCCTGCTAAAAAAACATCCGGTAAAAAATATTATACGGGTACAATACTTGCTAATATCAATCTCAATGATCGGGGCTCGAATAAGCAAACCTGTCATCTTGAGATTGGTACAGATGAACCGATTGCCTATGAACCCGGCGATACAATTGGCGTTGTTCCGCAAAACAGGGAGGAAGTTGTTAAAAGAATTATTGCATTAACAGGCATAGATATTAATCAAACAATACAAACAGCAAAAGTTACTGCAACTGTTGGTGAGCTGCTTACACAATATCTCAATATCTGTTATTTGCTCACTTCAACTGTAAAAAAATATGCAGCTGTCATTCATCAGGAAATTCCTGATACAAGAATGGACCTGGTTGATCTGCTTCGAATTTATCCGGTGAAAGATGCAACACAGTTTGAAGAAGTGCTGAAAGTATTAATGCCGATTGCACCAAGATTATATTCTGTTTCATCTTCTCCTGCATCACATGGAGAAAATGAAGTGCACATCACCGTTGCAAGAGATCAATTTCTTGCGGAAGATGAACAACGTTTTGGTTTGTGCAGTGAGTTTTTGGGTGATCTTCCTGTTGATGCAGCGATTACGTTTTATGTACATAAGGATAGAAATTTCAAATTACCTGCTGCCGATAAAGATGTAATCATGATTGGCCCGGGTACAGGCGTTGCACCTTTCCGTGCTTTCCTTGCAGAACGAGATGCTACGGGAGCATCCGGAAGAAACTGGTTCTTCTTCGGCGAACAGCATTTCACAACAGATTTTCTGTATCAAACAGAAATGCAGAATTATGTGCAGACAGGTGTGCTCACAAAAATTGATCTTGCTTTTTCAAGAGATCAGCAGGAGAAAATATATGTTCAACACCGTATGGTGCAAAAAGCAGATGAGTTGTATAACTGGATTAACAATGGAGCTTCGGTGTATGTAAGTGGTACAAAAGATCCAATGAGTAAAGATGTAGAAAACACGCTGCTTCAGATAATTGAGGAAAAAGGTAAGAAAACAACTGAAGAAGCAAAACAATATCTGGAACTGCTGAAGAAAGAGGGCAGGTATGAGAAAGATGTTTATTAATAACAGCCCTCATATTTCTGAAAAGCTAAATGGCAGAAAAAGTAAAAGAGAGATTATAAGTTCATATGTCAGAACAAACGAAAAATAAAGATTTACAGTCTGGCCTCCCTCTTTCCCGGAGAGGGACTGAGGGTGAGGCCTTATCAGCTGTTGAAAGAATCAAAACATCAAGCGATGGTTTGAGAGGAACATTAAAAGAAAGTTTAAATGAAGGACTAACAGGTGCTTTGTATGAAGATGATCAGTCGCTGATCAAATTTCATGGATTGTATCAACAGGATGATCGGGACAGAAGAGAAGAGCGCAGCTCAAAAAAATTAGAATGGTTGTATTCTTATATGATACGCCTGCGTTTGCCGGGTGGATTTTTAACACCGGAACAGTGGATTGGTTTACATCATATAGCTGGTGAGCATTCAACAGGCACCATCAAAATCACAACCAGGCAAACGGTACAGCTGCATGGTATTTTAAAATCAGAGATCAAGCCAACAATTCAGTCTTTTAATACACTTCATCTTGATTCTATTGCTGCCTGTGGCGATGTAAACAGGAATGTAACCTGTAGTGCACATCCGAAAGAATCAGCTGTTCATGAAGAAGTGTTTCAATATGCAGATAAGATCAGTGCAATGGCTTTGCCTAAAACCAGATCCTATTATGAAATATGGCTGGATGAAGAACAGATCGTTGATAAAAGTGAAGAAGATCCTTTATACCAGGATCGTTACCTGCCAAGAAAATTTAAAGTTGGAATTGTCATTCCTCCAAACAATGATATTGATGTATTAACGAATGATGTTGGTTTGATCGCCATTATCGAAAATAATGAATTAAAAGGATTCAATATTGCAGCAGGTGGTGGATTAAGTTCTACTCATGGTAACCCCAATACATATGCAAGACTTGCCACCGTTCTTGGCTTTGTTAATACAGAAAATGTGATAAAAGCTGTTTATGAAGTGATGACCATTCAAAGGGATCATGGAAACAGGAGCGATCGTAAACTGGCAAGATTAAAATATACAATTGATAAATTCGGAGTTGATGCATTCAGAACTGAATTGGAAAAACGTTGTGGTTTTCAATTGGAAGAAACAAAGCCGTATACTTTTACTGATCGTAAAGATCATTACGGCTGGAAAAAAAATCATGAAGGCAAATTATATTACTCCGTATTTATTGAAAATGG
>JANOIQ010000012.1:0-18317 GCA_031407835.1 Chitinophagaceae bacterium | reverse complement strand
TCGTAAATCATTTGGTTTACATCAGCCACAATCCTGTATTGATCTTTACTTAAAGGTTCAATACTTACACCGGGTACAGGAATTTTTACTCTCGTTACATCCGATTGATAAGTGGCCTGGCCACTAACTGAAAGCTGCGGCAGGTATCCTTTATTGAGATTATCAACATTGATTTCTTTTGTTTGCCTTACCAGATCTTTCTGCCTGATGAGCGGATAGTTCTGTCTTGCCAGCTGATTTACTTTCTCCAGCGCAACCGTCTGTGAGAAAGAAACTTCTGCAAGAACCAGGAATAAAAACAGCATTTTCTTCATAAAAATATATTTAACCAAATAGTTAATTCTGTTGAAAAAAATTATTTACTGATGGCATTAATGATAAACAAAGGGATTTCTTTTCTCCGCTGTTCCATGGCATGACGGAACTGAAATTCATCAAGCCCTAGATTCATCTGGAAAATCGGTTTGGCGATAAACGGAAAAATCGTCATCGAAATCATGTTCATCATTAATTGTAAAGGGCTGATCGGTTTAATCTTCCCTTTTTTTACTTCATCTTCAATTTGTTTCAGAAACTTTGTTGGGTCAGGCTTGTCTTTACCAGACCATACTTTTTTCATAAAATACACCGGGTTCTGGTTCATCTCATTCATTACAAACAAAGGCAGGAAAGGGTTTTCAATCACAATGGTGATATACTCATCACAGAATTTTTCAATCTTCTCATACAGACTGTCATCCGAAGAAAGAACGGCATTGATCCTTGGAAATAATTTTCCAGCTGCCTCTATAAACACGTTTTCAAACAGCTTCTCTTTGTTTTCAAAATGGTAATGAAGCAATGCTTTGTTGATACCCGCTTCATCAGCTATATCCTGCATCCTTGCGCCATACATCCCCTTCGCCACAAACACCTTCCGGGCTGCATCCAGGATCTTTTCTTCCGTACTTCTATCTTTTACCTGCTTTGCCATACTATTTAACCAAATGGTTAACAAATGTAAAACCTTGTTTCATACCTGCAAATTTTTTTTTACAGGGCCTCAAATTAGCCGTCGTTGTATGTTAGCGATTCACTAAAGAAAAGCGGCAAATATGATTCTGGCTTGCATTTTGCCTGTTCAGTGTATCCCGACGTAATGCAGATCACAAAAATCATTTATACCATTTTCATTCCTATTGTTCTGGCGGCCTGCACAGGCCCAAAGACAACCAGTACTTCGGCTCCAACCAAGGAAAAAATTATCACAAAAAAAATGGTGAATGGCTACCAACTGCAGGTACTAAATACTATTGACAGGAATGAAGCCCTCAACGCAAAATCATTGCTGCTCACAAAATACCCACAGCAGAAAACATTCCTGATGTTTCAGAGCCCCTACTATAAAATACGATTTGGAAATTTTTTGACGCAGGCCGAAGCAGTGAGTTACCAAAAAAAAATCAAATCCCGCTTTACCAATGTTTTTGTAATACCTGCGAAGTTTGAAATAAAAGTGAAAGAGTAAAAACATCCTTCAAAAAAAAGAAAAGAGCTTTCTTCCAACTCTTCTCTCTCTTTTGGTCTCTCCGCTATTCAGCCCAACTCATTACATAATTTCCATTCTCAATATCCAGTGCCTGTTTTGTAAGCATCAACGGACGGAATGTATCCACCATCACCGCCAGTTCTTTCGTTTCTTTTGCTCCAATACTTTTTGCGACAGCACCGGGATGCGGTCCGTGCGGAATACCGGCAGGATGTAAAGTGATCATTCCTCTTGTTACATTTTTGCGGCTCATAAAATCTCCATCTACATAATAAATCACTTCATCACTGTCTATGTTGCTGTGATTATATGGAGCAGGAATAGCATCGGGATGATAATCGTATAAACGTGGCACAAAGGAGCAAACTACAAATGCATTGGTTTCAAATGTTTGGTGCACTGGCGGTGGCTGGTGTACACGGCCTGTAATGGGTTCAAAATCATGAATAGAAAAAATGTAGGGATAACAGCAGCCGTCCCAGCCCACCACATCAAAAGGATGTGTGCCATAATGCAAACCATACAGCATTCCTTTCTTTTTTGCTTTAATTAAGTAATCACCTTTTTCATCAATCGTCTGCAGATTCTGCGGCTCACGGATATCCCGTTCACAATAAGGTGAATGCTCCATCAGCTGACCATATTTGCTCATGTACCTTTTGGGATAGCGAAGTGGTGTAAATGATTCAACAATAAACAACCGGTTTTTTTCATCATTGAACTCGATCTGGTATATTGTTCCTCTTGGTAAAATAATATAATCACCATAGCCAAAAGTCAATTCACCATACTGCGTTTTTACTTTGCCTGTTCCTTCATGTATAAAGATCAGTTCGTCAGCATCTGTATTCTTGTAATAATAATCCTTCATGCTTTGCTGTGGTGCTGCCAATACAATATGACAGTCACTGTTCACCAAAACAGGCACACGGCTTTCAAGAAAATCTTTTGTGGGCTTTACATGAAAGCCTTCAAAGCAACGGTGCTGCAGCATTTTTTCTTCAGCAATAATGGGCGATACATCAATCTGTGCTTCAGTTTTAATAATCTGTGTTGGAGGATGACAGTGATATAGCAATGAATAATCATCGCTGAATCCTTCGGTGGAGAATAACTGTTCGCTGTACAACTCCCCATTTGGTTTGCGGAATTGTGTGTGACGTTTGTGTGGAATGGTTCCCAGTTTATAATAATGAGGCATAATTAATTTGGAGATTGGTTGATTTGGAAATGAGGTATCCAGCTTCATGAATACGATTAAGCTATGGTTGTGTCACTCACTTGTACGTTCATATGTATACTGTGCATTAAATGAACTGTAACACAATCAATGATCAGTTCCGTGAAAGTTCAAGTGTTGAAAGAAGAAAAATATATTTCCCCGTCCGAATGGCTTCAGCCGGGCGGGCATTTCCATTTATCAATCCAATAAGTGAAATTGCGGTGGAATGGCATAGTGATCGTTTCAGATTTAAAACTACTAAACTTTATTTATACAATTGACACGCATTGGTCTTATATCAGATACGCATGGCTTTCTTGATGAAACGGTATTCAAACATTTTGAACAATGCGATGAAATTTGGCATGCAGGTGACTTTGGAAATGTTGAACTGGCAACGCACATGGCTGCTCAAAGCGGCCTGATGCTCAGAGGCGTTTACGGAAATATTGATGGCCAGAATATAAGAAGCATTTACCCGGAGCAACTTGTTTTTATGTGCGAAGAAGTAAAAGTCATGATGCGGCATATCGGCGGCTCTCCACCAAATTACAACCCTGAAACAAGAAAGGAATTGCAGCTTCATCAACCGTTGTTATTCATCAGCGGCCATTCGCATATTTTAAAAGTAATGTATGATGATAAAATCAATTGCCTGCACATGAACCCCGGTGCTGCGGGCAAACAGGGCTGGCATAAAGTAAGAACCATTCTCCGTTTTGTAATTGATGGAAAAGACATGAAAAACTGTGAAGTAATTGAATTAGGTTCCCGCTGACCCATTTTTTTGCAGGAACAAAAAACTTTTTGAATTAACTTACAGGAACTAAAACAATCACCATGCAACGTCGTGAACTACTGAAACAAACCGCTCTCACCCTTGCTGCCTTTACCATGAGCAGGGATCTTTTTGCAGCTGAAGCAGAAAAACAATTCCGGTTCCCTGATGTTGAAAAAATCATCAAATTAAGTTCAAATGAAAATCCGCATGGACCTTCACCTGCTGCACGTAAGCAAATGATGGATGCGGTAAATGGCAGCAACCGCTATCCATGGGAAATTACCACACAGCTGAGAGAACAGATCGGCGCACTCACCGGTCATACCAAAGAGCATATTGTTATTGGTGCCGGTTCGTCTGAACTACTGGGCTTAACAGCGATGTGGGCTGCTATGCAAAAAGGAAATGCAGTTGCACCCGATCCCACCTTTCGTTTATGGATGCCTGCTGCACGTAAAACCGGACTCGACATCAAACTGATTCCGCTAACAGATAAAAAAGTAACTGATCTGCAACGGATGAAAGAAGCCATGAACCAACAAACAAAACTGGTTTATATCTGCAATCCCAATAATCCAACCGGCACTGTGTTACCAGCTGGTGAACTTGAAGCATTTATTAAAGATATCGCACCCAAAGCCATCATCTTACTGGATGAAGCATATACAGAATTCAGCAATGAACCTTCCATGGCTCACCTGGTAAATGATTATCCTAACCTGGTGATCGCTAAAACCTTTTCAAAAATTTATGGAATGGCGGGTGCCAGGGTTGGTTATGTATTGGCACATCCGGCTACCATCAAACAATTAAACGATCTGCAGCCATGGGCCAATGCAGGTGCAAGTGCAGTATCGCTGGCAGGAGCCCTTGCATCATTGAAAGACAAAAGCTTTATTGAATTCTGCAAAAAAGAAAATGCACTGGCACGATCTGTATTCTGCAAGGCATTAGAACAGGAAGGCATTCCGTATATTACCTCACACACCAGTTTTATTTATTTCAACACAACCAATTACAGGAAAGATGTAAAGGCTGTTCTTGAAGCAAACAGGATTATTGGCGCCCGCTCATTTGAGGAAGGAACCAAATGGCTACGGTTGAGCGTAGGTACACAGGATGAAATGAAAAAAGCTGCTGCTGCTTTACTGGCATAATTTATAAATTCCCTGTCAAACATTTCATGTTTAACGTTTCAAGTTTTATCAATTACAGTGATGGTTATGTTGAAAGAACATTCAACGTTAAACAATTCAACTTTCAACTTCACTTATGCCGTTACTGAAAAACATTCCTAAACTTTCGTTCAATAAAGACATTCCGGAAAAATAAAAAAGGAGAATCACTTGATTCTCCTTTCAGTTTTTTTTCAGCTTACATTCCCGGAAACCACGGTCTTCCAATTCCTTCTCTGAAAGGCCATGGCACAGCAGCAAGTATTAAAATAAGTGCCACCAGGTACAACCATTTAGCCGCATTGAAATTCTGTGTCTTTGCTTTTCCCCTGGCCACAGTAATCAATACAATGGCAAGTATCATAGCAGTAATATGTTCAACTACCCAGAAACGGGCAAAAGAATCTTTCATTACTTCACCAAAACCACCCATATTTTCAATCATGTGAAAACCAATTGCCGGGCTGTTGAAATACTGAAACAACCCAAGTATCAATGTAATATGTGCAGCAATCAGTAACCACAAACTGGTTTTCTGTATTCCCCCATTTTTTGTAAATGCCTGAATTAAAGAAATAAGCAAAAGGATCAGAATGACCCAGCGTAAGGCGTTGTGTAAATGAATGAGTCCCTGTAGCATAATTTATTTTTTTTCAAATCTAAGCATTGATTGAATGATTGCACAGAAAAAAAAAGAATCGCTGTTGATATTAACGCCCGATGGCCCGAAACAACTAAAAATCCACTAATTGTTTCCCGTTAAGGAAAATGCATTCTCTGGTATTTCAACAATTATTTCGCATCCTTTACCGGGTGCTGTTTTTAATTTATATTCTCCTGAAAATACTTTAGCTCTGCGTTTAATATTTTCAAGACCAATTCCGCCTCTATGTGTGTCCGGATCAAAGCCGATACCATTATCAGCGATCTTAAACACAAATGACTGTTTAACTTTTTTAAAGCTTACAGTTACTTCACTTGCCTTTGCATACTTCATAATATTATTCAACTGCTCCTGTAAAATCCTGTATAAGTTAATCTGCAGTTTATGAGGAATAGGAATTTCTTTCATCCCCTTCATTTGCAATTTTATCTTAACCTGTTTCTTAACGTTAACTGTATTAAATAAAGACTTAAAAACCTGTTCCAGTGAAAGATTAGCAACAGAAACCGGTGCCAGCTGATGTGAAAGTCTCCTGATTTCATCAATGGCTACACCTACATGCTTTTCGCTCTCGTGAATAATTGATGCAGCATTCTGTCCTCTCTCCATTTTTTCTTTTCCAAATCCCATTAAGAGCATGGAGGCAGCTAAAATCTGGTTCACATTGTCATGCAGTTCCATTCCAATCTGGTTCCACTCTCTTTCCTGTGCATCAATCACCTCCTTTTCAATTCTGATAGCAATCTCTTTTTCATTGGTAATATCCTGCATAGAACCAATCATTCGTTCGGGCATTTTACTGGCGCTGTAAATGATAAAGGCACGGTCAAGAATATGTTTGTAGTTACCATCGGCCGACCGGTAACGGTATTCAACCTGCACAACAGCCTTTCTTTTTTGAAATGCTCTTTCAAAAGCCTTATGCACTTTTATTCTGTCATCGGGATGAATATTCAAATCCCACCATTCTTTAACATTTTTCACTTTCGTAACTTTATAACCAAAGTTTTTTGTTATTCCCTGGTTATAGGTAACCACATTGTTTGGCATATCCCAGTCCCAGATGGTATCGCTGGTAGCTTTTGAAAGAATGTCGTACCGTTCAAGGGTAGTGAGAATCTGCGTTTCGGCTTCTTTTCGTTTTGTTATATCTGAGCGGATACTAATAAACTGGGAAGGTTTTCCTTTGTCATTTAAAAAAGGTATAATGGTTGAATCAACCCAGTAGTAAGACCCATCCTTTGCTTTATTCTTCACCTCTGCTCTCCAAACTTTACCATCTGTTATAGTGTCCCATAAGTTCTTATAATGTTCGTTGCTGTGATAGCCTGATTTGAGTATGCGGTGATCCCGTCCTTTCAACTCTTCCAAACTGTAACCTGAAATACGGCAAAAATTTTCATTGGCATACTGAATAACTCCGGTACTGTCTGAAACATCCACAATGGAAGAGTTATTCAACGCAAACTTGTAATCTTCTAATCCTTTTTCGATTACTTTTTTCTCCGTAATATCAATCATCAGGCCTCTTAACTTTACAGGCTCATCATTCTCTACTACAACTGTTACAATATCGTGCAGCCATACAATTCTTCCATCTGCAGCAATCATCCGGTATTCAAACTCATGTGATTTTTTTTCCTTTGTATACTTTGCACAATAGCTCACTGCCCATTCCCGATCAGCCTCATGCACATGATTTGGCCAGAAATCTTTTTCAGTAATCCATTGTTCTGCCGGATAGCCCAAAATCTGTTCGGCCTGCTTACTTACAAAACCGAACTGAGATGATTTAGCATCAGCCTCCCATACAATACCTTCAATGGTATTTACTAAAGACGAATAGTTTTCATTTGATATCAGCAGCTGCTTTCTTGCGTTTTCCCGTTCGGTAACATCCCTTATAATAGAAAGCATTCTGCCGTCGGGCAACATCTGCGATCTCACTTCTGTTAAAAACAAACTGGTATCTTTTGCTCTGAAATTCCGTATCCTCAAACTTGATTCTCCGGGCTTCAGAGTATTATAAGTCATCGGAATAGAATCCATTTCTTCTTTTGTAAAGAAATCTGTTACCCTCATTTGAAGTATTTCTTTCTTGGTATAACCCAGCATATTTATACCTATTGCATTTACATCCAGAATTTTCCCTGATGTTTCATAAATAGCAATGGCATCTCCCGCATTCTCTACAAGTGAATGATATTTATTTTCGCTTTCCCTGATCGCCTGTTCACCCAATACCTGTTCTGTTACATCACGGAAATTTTCAACAATACCATTAATAACCGGATCATGAAGTAAATTATTCAATGTTCCGGCTATCCATCTCCACGACCCATCTTTATGTTTTATTCTTGGAATAAATTCCGTTACATGCAAGCCGGGATTTGCAAGGACATTTTTAAATATCTGCTGAAGCTCTTCCTGGTCATCAGGATGGGCTACACTCAATAAATTTGTGTGATAAACTTCTTCTTCTGTATAACCAAGTACACTTGTAATTGACGGAGCTACATATTTGATCGTACCCCAGGCATCAAGAATAATCACCCCATCATTACTATTCTCAATTAATGCTTTAAATAATTTCTCTTTTGCATCTAATAATTCTTCGGCTTCTTTCTTTTCTGTAATATCCTGGATGGTGCCGATCATCCTTACCGGCAAACCATTTACATCCATTTCCAGATCTCCAATACCATGAACCCAATACTCTTTCCCTGTTATTTGATGCACCACCTTATACTCCCTGTCAAACCGTTGTTTTTTACCAATGACATCATTCGTAAAATACTCCTGCATTTGTTTAGTAAAATCAGGATGCAAATATGAAATCCATTTATCAATAGCTCTTTTACTACCCCCTTCAATTCCGAAAATACTTTTCAGTTCACGGGAACAATCCCATTCTCCTTTAACTAAATCAAGTTTATAACTTCCAATTTTTGAAACCCGTTGTGTTTCACTCAGAAAGTGTTCACTTTCTTTTAATTGTTCTTCTGCCAGTTTACGCAAAGTAATATCCCGTATAATGAAAACAATTTGCTGGGGCTCTCCTGCTGCATCTTTTAAAAACTCAGCGTTGGCTTCTATATAAAAAACAGTTCCATCATTCCGTAACGCCCTGTATTCACCCAATCCTGTTTTCATATTCTGAAACATGAGCTCAATATTGATGGCAGCAATATCCCGGTCATCCGCAACAATAAAATCAGTAATCAAATGGCCGATTAATGCTTCATCGTTTTCAACGCCAAACATTTTTTTTGTTACGGGTGAAGCCATGAGCACCCGTCCTTCCAGATCTGTAATGGCTACCCCATCGGGCAATGCAGTAATGATTGATCTGTAACGCTCCTCACTGGCCCTGATCATATCTTCCGCTTTTTGGCGATCTGTGATGTCCTTAGCAATCGACATTATTGTTACCACTTTCCGGTCTTTATCAGTAATTGGCATCAGATGACTTTCATAAATTCTTACAACTTTATTATCGCCATAGGCTTTAAATATAAATTCCTCCGTTTGGTTATTTTGTATACATTGTTCAAAATGCTGACTGAAAATTTCTTTTGACTCTTCAGATATGAAATCATACAGGCTTTTTCCAATAATATCTTTTTCAGAAAATCCTGCTGCGTAATGATTAAGAAAGAGATATTTACCATCGAGGTCGTGCAGGGCAACGAAGTCGGGAATACTCTTTACGAGTTTGCGCCATCTTTCCTCGCTTTCTCTCAATACTTCTTCATATAATTTACGTTCAGTAATATCTTTCGACATGCCGAATGTGCCAATGATGACACCTTCCCTGTTGCGCAGAGGCAGTTTATTTGTTAATTCCCAAATTACTTCCCCATCCGGCCTTATTGTCTTTTCTTCAATACTTAAAGGTTTTCCCGTTCTGATGATTTCCTGCTCTCCTTTTAATGCGGCCGCTGCATGTTCGTCAGAGAAAAAATCAAAGTCTGTCTTTCCGATTGCCTGCAACGGATCAGTCAATTCAAAATAGTCAGCATGCGCTTTGTTAAGTCTTATAAAACGGCTTTGCAGGTCTTTGAAATAAATGTTATCCGGGATATTATTCATCAATTCATTCATCTGAGACTGCTCAATGGCTACTACTTTTTCAGATTCTTTTCGTTGGGTAATATCTGAAATGTATCCATGCCATAGAACAGACCCATCTGCCTCCTTCTGAGGCGATGAATTGGCATAAACTGTTTGAATGGTTCCATCTTTAACCTGTACACGATATTCGTATTGCCAGGCTGATAAATTATTTGCAGATTCCTGAATAGACATCATCACTCCTTCAATATCGTCTGGATGAATGACTAAAAAAAGTATTGTTGGATCGTTATATATTTCTTCAGGAGTTACCTGGTAGATAGTATAAATATTGTCACTGGCATAGGGAAAACAGTATGTTCCATCAGGTCGTAACCTGAATTGATAAATACTTCCGGGTAATCTGGTGGAAATTTTAAGAAGCCGTTCCAGCGCTTCCTCTTTTACTGACTCTGCCAGTTTACGACTTGTAATATCATGGCAAACCACATTGATCAATTTCTTTCCGCTTGAATCAGTAAATACATTTTCTTTAATATCTAAAGGAAACGTTGTTCCGTCTTTTTTGATCCCTGTTACTTCAGCCTGTGCATACCCTTTTTCTGTTCGCTCGTTTATAAATGCTATCATCCGCAGATCTGTAAGATCGAAAAGTTCATCCCGGCCGGCAACGCACATTTCTTCTTTAGTAAGTTCAAACATTTTGCAGGCAGCAGGATTTGCCGTATAAATTTTTCCCTGTTCATCAAGCAAAGCCAAACCATCCAGGCTGTTTTCAAAAAAAAGCTTATACTTCAATTCATTATCCTTAAAAAGCAGTTCTGTTTTTTTTCTTTCAGTAATATCTCTGAAGCTGATAGAAATACCTGCCGGAGTTTGATAAAAATAGTTTTCAAACCAGCGGTCATATGCTGCATTATATTCCTCCAGGTAAACATGCTGTTTGCTCTGCATTGCTTTTATATAAGCTTGATGAACGGGCTGGTCGGCAGCATCAGGAAATTCTGTCCAGATATGTTTGCCCAGCAGGTCTTCCGGATTTCGCTTAAGTATTTCACCTGCAATTTGATTTACATATACAAACCGATCATACGCATCAAGTGTAATCAATGCTTCGGGAATCAATTCCCTGATTTTAAATTCAGGATAGGATTTAGTTAACATGCTGTAAGAGGATGTATTGATTTTGATACAATATACAGATACAGGTAAGAAGGCTCAATGAGGGAGATAATGGTTTTACCTGTTATTGGTCAGTATTACTGTCTGTTGCTTTATATATTGTATTGTTATTCATTTCTGTGAAAATTGGATTCGGGAGCATTAAATTACAGGTTCTGTATATTCTGCACTGTCGTAAAATCAATACTTTATCTGTAGCATTTTTCTGCAGCACTCCATCAAACAACAAATCACAATCATTTAAAAGGCACAGATCAGGAGCAGGAAGGCAGGTGAAACGATCTAAATACTGTATTCTCCTCAACACGAAACAGCTTTAGTAAATATAAAACTACACGAAATTTTTAATGAATTATTTTAACTCATCTCCCTGTTATAATATTACCACAGCAGTATTTACATATAAACACTTAGTTCAGGAAAATACATTTTCCTGCTGACCATAATCATGAAACACGGAAACTGCATGTTTTAAGTTTGTTAAAAGCAAACAGAATTGTGCTGAAATAATATTAACTATTCTGTTTACTTACTTACACCCCTGAAAATCCGGTATATGAAAAAATCCAAATCCCTGTTGAACTATTGTATATCCTTTCCGCAAACAATCCAGTTACCTATTTCCAAAAGCATTTCATTGAAACAGGCAGCCGTTGGCTTTTTTATCGTCATCTGTATTATATATCTGCACTAAGAAAATTGACCTGAAGCTGATGGATGAAACCGGAAAAATTTACAAACCCCTTTTACTGAAATGCAAAAAAGGTGAAAACAATTTCAGTATTCACATAGAAGATTTGCCAAAGGGCCTCTATTATATTAACCTTTCAGGAAAAAACAAGCAATCTGTGAAATTCATCAAATTGTAACAACATTATAGAAAACAACATCGTTATTATATTCAAATCTCTTACAAAATGAAAAATAAACAATTATTCCATGAGCTTGCAAACTGGCAGTGGGAAATAAGCGGTTATCAGAAAGCAGCCTTTATGATTGAAGAAAGACTTGACATCATTCATAAAAATGACAGAGCCACTCCTACAGCAACAACGAAAAAAGTTGATAATTTACAACACCGGATCATACAAGAGGAAAAAAAACTGGATGAGCTGGAAAAAGTACTGGTTACTCAGAAAGAAACATTAAGAGCCCTTAATAATTCTGCAGAATGGCAAAGCAAAATTGAACAACAGCAGCAGACACTTCGCAAAAAAGTTGATGCTGAAAAAACTGTTTTTTCCACTCTTAAAAGTGATTATTGTAATGTACTGTCTGAAATGCTCCTGAAAATTGCTTCCTAATTACAGAAGTTTTTCAACATTAACCTAAAACATAAGCGCCCTGTTAAGAGGGCGCTTATGTTTTTATTACAGAATCATATCCCTGCATAAAAACCTCCTGGCAGTGAAATGCTTTGATCAATAACTCCCTGCAAATGATTCCGGTTTTCATTTGCAGAAAACAGTTTGCCCCAGTTGAATAACCAATACCTGAGTGATCATTCATTTTATTCACTTCTATTTCAGACAGTACGAATTGAAAAAACATGACTTATCTCTATAATCTGTTGTAACATTATTCTATATTTGATTGTAACTTTATTACTACACACCATTTAAGCTAAATATTTGAAACGGTTTTTAATCACAGATGACCATGAGGTTGTACGTTCAGGCGTAGCAAGTGTTTTAAAAAACGATTTCCCTTCCTGTGAAGTTTATGAAGCATCCAACGAAAATGAAGCATGGGGCTTGTTGAAAAAGGAAGAATTTGATCTTATTATTCTGGATATCCATATGCCGGGCTCGGATGCATTAACCTTTACAGAAAAAATTAAAAACTTTTATCCTGCTACCAAAGTGCTCATCTTTTCAATGGGTGCCGAACATATTTACGCAAAAAGATTTCTCAATGCAGGTGCATCCGGATTTGTTTCAAAAGACAGTGTTCTTACTGAACTCAGAAAAGCCATTCAGTTAAGTTTACAGGACAAAAAATACATTAGTGAAAACTTAGCTTCCCTGTTAGTGGATTCACTACAATCAAAACAACATGTAAATCCTTTTGAAAACCTGAGTGCCCGTGAACTGGAAGTGCTTGCTTTGTTAATTAAGGGTGGTACCGTAACAGGCATCAGCACTGAATTAAACCTGAGTATTTCGTCGGCCAATACTTATAAAAGGAGAATTTTTCAGAAATTAAATATTACCAACCTGGTTGATTTAATTCAATTAGCCAATCTTCATAAAATAATGTAAGAAGTTGAATGGCACAACTTTATCAGCCATCCCTATTTTTCTCCTGAAGTTATTACTCAGCCCAATCAGCAATAAAAATATTGGTATCCCTTGTACCTCCATTGTTACGGTTACTGCAGAAAATAATTTTCTTGCCATTAGGACTGAACATCGGGAACGCATCGAAACCTTTATCACGGCTTATTTTTACCAGGTTGCTTCCATCCTCATTAATCGTATATAAGTTAAACGGAAAGCCTCTTTTGTATTCATGATTGCTGGCAAAGATGATACGCTTGCTGTCGGGCATATAAGCAGGGGCCCAGTTAGCCTGGCCGTAATGTGTTACCTGTCTTGCATTGCTGCCGTCAGCATTCGATACCCATACTTCCATATTGGTTGGGGCAACTAAACCCTGTGAAAGAAGTTCTTTGTATTCTTTTATCTCAGCTTCTGTTTTTGGGCGGCTTGCACGCCAGATCAGTTTTTTACCATCGGGACTGAACCATGCACCACCATCATAACCAATCAAATTGGTGATTCGTTTTTCTTTGCCGGTTTTCAGATCCATGATGTACAAATCAATATCGCCATCTTTTGTACTGGTGTACAGCATCTTTTTTCCATCAGGTGAAATGGTTGCCTCAGCATCATATCCCTTGCCGTGTGTTAACTGTTTTACAATTTTTCCATTGAGATCGGCCATGAAAATATCATAGCTGTCGTACAATGGCCAGATATATTTATTGCCGTATTTACTGCGATCAGGAACAGGCGGACAGGTATCTGCACCCAGATGTGTAGATGCATAAACGAAATGTTTGCCATCTTTCATAAAAGCTGCACAGGTTGTTCTTCCTTTGCCGCTGCTCACTAATTTGGACACAAATTTTTCACCGGGTTTGGGTACTTTGCCAATAAATATCTGATCGCACTGAATACCTTCCTTTGGATTTGTTTTCTGGAAAATGATCCATTTGCCATCAAAGCTGAAATAAGCTTCTGCATTATCACCGCCAAATGTGAGCTGCTGAATATTCTTAAAGTGTTTCTCTTCGGGATATAAGACAGTATCGCCTGTAAATTTTACCTGATTGTAAGAGATATTATTGACCGTTTTGAACGAAATCAAAGCCACAACGAAAACAAGTACGGATAAAGAAAGCAAACGTTTTTGCATGAATCAAAAATTTTGGTAAATATATTGTCTCTGAAAGCTGCAAATGTCAGGAAATTGTAAGAACCCCAAACAGAAAATAATTTAGTTTTGCCGCATGAATTTGAAAGCTGTTCCGGTTTCTGTCTTTTTTCTATTCTTTTTTGCCGCATGTAATAATAATGGGAGCACGAAAAAGGAAGCAGCAGCAGTTGATACTGCCACCGGCAACGTTCAGATCAAAGAGCTGGAAACAAAACTCAGCAAAGAACCACAGGCCGATAGTTTGCGGGAAGGCTTGGTACAGCAGCTTGTTCTCAATAATCAATACGATGAGGCAGTAAAACAGGTAGAAGTTTTGCTGAAAAAAAATCCGGCAAGTCCGGCTTACTTGTTTATGAAAGCTGATGCACTTGAAAAGAAAGGTGATACAACCGGTGCCATTTCTTTCTTTGAACAATCAATTAAAGCTGCAGGAATCTTCACTGAAGCCCAGTTGCGCCTTGCATCTTTATATGCAGAAACAGGAAATAAAAATGCGCTTACAATATGTGAAGGGATGCTGAAAGATCCAACCGCAGTAAGGTTGAGGAGTGATATTCTGTTTGTAAAAGCTGCGTATTATAATAAGGTAAAAGATACAAAGAACGCCATCCGTATCTATGACCAGATCATTAAAGAAGACTACACCTACCTGGAAGCCTATATAGAAAAAGGATTGGTATATTACGACATGGGCAGCTTTACAGAAGCACATAAACAATTTGAGCGCAGCACCAATATCAGTAACAAATTTGCAGATGGTTATTTCTGGATGGCCAAGGCTGAAGAAAAGCTGAACAGGAAACAGGAAGCGATTGATAATTATAAACGTTCGCTGGCGCTGGATCAAAGCATTACTGAAGCAAGAGATGCGCTGAAAAGATTGGGTGTTGTAAAATGAGAAGTGAAGAATTAAAAATAAAAAATCAGGAAGTTTAATACAAACAAAAACAGTTTCAAATGGCGATTATTGCTCCTTCATTATTATCAGCAAACTTCATTAACCTGCAGGCCGATTGTGAAATGCTTAACGCCAGCCAGGCGGATTGGTATCATCTTGACGTAATGGACGGACATTTTGTTCCCAACATCACCTTCGGGCCAATGATCATTGAGTTTTTACGTAAAGCTTCATCCAAAACATTTGATGTACACCTGATGATTGAAGAACCGGAAAAATATGCTGAGCTGTTCAAGAAAGCCGGAGCCGATATTCTTTCCGTTCATTATGAAGCCTGCGCTAACCTGCACCGCAATATTCACCAGATAAAAAGCCTGGGAATGAAGGCTGGTGTTGCATTGAATCCGCATACACCGGTTTCTTTACTGAAAGATATTCTGGCCGATATTGATCTTGTTTGCATCATGAGTGTTAATCCCGGCTTTGGCGGACAATCGTTTATTCCCAACACACTCCATAAAATAAAAGAGCTGCGTCAAATGATTGATGAGAAAGGATTGAAAGTAGATATTGAAATTGACGGAGGTGTTACTTTAGACAATGCAAAAACAATACTTGATGCCGGTGCAACGGTATTGGTTGCAGGCAATACCATATTCAGATCTGCCAATCCAACAGAAACAATCAGCAAACTGAAAAATATAAGCTAATCCATTTCGTTTTAGCAGAAAGACTTAGTTTTATTTCCCATGAAGGCAACCAAAACCAGTTTCCTCTTACTCTTGCTGCTCATTTCTTCTTTTGCTTATTCGCAAAAGAAATCCGCAACTGTAAGCGGCAAAGTGCTGGATGATAATGAACATCCGCTCAGCAATGTTTCAGTTGTTATTCTTGGCCGTTCAACTGGTGTCATCACTAACGATTCCGGTTTCTTCAAAATAAAAGTTCCTGCTGATAAAGCATTTGCTCTCATCTTTTCGTACGCATCCTACCGTTCTGAACAACGGAATTTCTTTTTAAATGAAGGTGAAGAAGAACAGGTTGTACTCCGTTTGGAAAAAGGTGTAACAGAATTAAAGGAAGTAACGGTAAAAGATGACCGCATCAGAACCGAAGCATCGGCTTTCCGCATCAACCCCAAAAATGCATTGATTCTTCCTTCAGCAACAGGTGGTGTGGAAGCGCTGATTAAAATATTTGTGGGCAGTAACAATGAACTTACATCACAGTACTCTGTACGTGGCGGAAGTTATGATGAGAACCTGATTTATGTAAACGATTTTGAAGTGTTTCGTCCTTATCTCGTAAGGCAGGGACAACAGGAAGGATTGAGTTTTATCAATCCCGAAATGGTGAGGAGTCTTACATTTTACAATGGAGGGTTTCAGTCAAAGTTTGGCGATAAGATGAGCAGTGTGCTCGACATTCAGTACAAGCGTCCGAAAATTTTTGGTGGCTCAGCCTATGTTTCATTGCTTGAACAGGGGCTGCATTTTGAAGGTGGTACAAAAGATGGTAAAGTAAGTTTTGTTGCAGGAGCAAGAAATAAAAGTAATCAGAGTTTATTGAGCAGTCAGCAAACAAAAGGAAATTATGTTCCATCGAGCAACGATTTCCAGGGATATATAACCTGGCAGCCAAATGCTAAATGGATGTTTGAAGGAATGACGAATCTTTCCAGAACACAATTCAAACTAAACCCTGAATTCAGCAGTCAAACAGCATCTGTCTTTTCTCCTTTCTTTACTGCCAATCTTGGTTTGGATATTTATTTTGCCGGTGGTGAAAGAGATCAATACAGTACTACCATGTTTGGCATTGCTGCCAATCATCAGCCACGAAAAAATCTAAAGTTGAAATGGATGCTAAGCCAGTTCATCAACAACGAAGAAGAATCATTTGATATACAGGGTGCTTATTTATTTGGCGAACGTGATTTCGACAGAAGCCGTGCTAGTTTTGGTTTAATTGTTAGCCCGTTGGGTGCAGGTGTGTTTCAAAATTTTGCCCGGAACCGTCTCAACATACAGATTCAGAATGCAACACATAAAGGAAGCCTGGAAAAAAGAAACCATTTCTTTCAATGGGGAAACAGCTTTGAACGTCAAACCATCAGCGATAAATTAAATGAATGGGAATTGCAGGACAGTGCAGGTTATACACTACCCTTCAATCCAAACCTGCTGCAATTAAGCAAGGTAATTAAATCAACAGCTGATTTTTCTTTCTTCCGCACACAGGGTTATGTGCAGGATAATATTGTATTGAATGATTCACTGAACATGACATTACAGGTGGGCATTCGATATAACTATAATACATTGAACAATGAATTGCTTGTTCAGCCAAGAATTCAGTTTGCCTTTAAACCAAAGTGGAAGAAAGATATTATCATCCGCACATCAGCCGGTGCCTATCATCAACCACCTTTCTACCGTGAACTAAGACGTTATGATGGAACCGTCAATAAAGATGTAAAGGCACAAAAAAGCTGGCAGGCTGTTGCAGGCATTGATTATAATTTTAAAGGCTGGGGCAACAGGCCGTTTAAATTACAGGTGGAAGCGTATTACAAACACATGTATGATGTGGTACCATATGATATTGACAATGTGCGTATTCGTTATTTTGGCAGCAACAGTGCCAAAGCATATACCACAGGTATTGAAGCAAGAATTTTTGGGGAGCTTGTGAAGGATGCAGAAAGCTGGGTGAGCATTGGTTTGATGCGTTCAAGAGAAAATCTGGATAATGATCAGTGGTATAATTACAAACTGGATTCATTAAACAATCCAATCGATAGTGTATTGGTACAGGGTGGATGGATCAGAAGACCAACAGATCGTTTCCTCACCTTTGGTATGTTTTACCAGGATTATCTTGCAACCAACAAGAACTTTAAATTTTCCATGAATTTTTTATATGGCACCAACCTGCCCTATAATATTCCCAACAGCGTAAAGTACAGAAACGCATTAACCATTGATCCGTATATCCGAGTTGATTTTGGTTTCAGTGCATTGTTACTTGACGGCGAAAGCAGCAAAAGAAGAAGCCACAATCCTTTCAGGGAATTCAACAGCATCTGGGCAAGCCTGGAGATTTTCAATGTTATTGACAGGCCCAATACAATTTCTTACATGCTGATTAAAGATTTCAGCAACACTGTTTTCTCTATACCAAACCGTTTAACTCCAAGACTGATTAATTTTAAGATTGTAGCGAGATGGTAAAATCAGTCAAAAGCCGATAGTCTTTAGTTGGTGGTAGTAAGAAATATTCTATTTATCCTGGCAATTAAAACTTTGCCAAAGTTGAGTTTCTAAAAATATATTCAGTAGATTAGTTTCAG
>JANOIQ010000516.1:0-2019 GCA_031407835.1 Chitinophagaceae bacterium | reverse complement strand
GCATTCGGTCCAAACCTGGGGCCAATGAAATCTGTCATTCCCCTGTCGGTAGCAAGTGCTATGCCTTTATAATTCATTTTATCTACGCTGTACAAATACATCTGTGCAAATGTTTTGGTACTGCCTGCACAATCATTGTTAACAGATCCAAGAAAACCTGTATATGATTTTTTGAAATAAGGAAGCATAAACACACCAACTGTTCCGCCACTGCTGCTGATTTTTGCAAAATGTTCATCTGCCATTTGAAACTCATTGGCAAGGTTGCGGATATTGGTTGTGCCAAAATTCTGCTGGTTAAAAATCTGGTTATCTTTTGGCCCGCCATTGTCTTTAAATTCAACCGGTGCATTTGTCCAGTTCATACTGAGACCTGCAGGATCAGTGTGAGAAGACATAATGGGATAACCTCTTACTGAAGCAACAGAAAAAACATTTTCTTTTGTTTCATAACCCATGTGTTCGCCATCAATGATAAAACCCTTCACCATCATTTTCTGTATCAGCTTATTGCCGATATTGGTTAAGCCGAGATTATTAATAGTACTGAGATTGGTTGGGCCACCACCAAAGCTTTTAATAAAAGTAAAATAGGCATCTTTTGTTGCAACAGGCGGATTGCTGAATGCAGTGAGCATGGTGAAGTCGGCATACAATGAAAAAGGAATTCGTTTGTTCACCCCGTCTTTCACCTTTACATCATTGTTAAAGGCTGATTGCAGTACGGCCAGCTCAGCCCGGAATATAGCTGCTCCGCCAAACAATCCTGAAATGTAATGGATAGGTGTAATTTGCCGTATGCCTTTAAAACGGTAATCAGTGAGTTTAGCTTCAAGCAGCTGATCGGCATTGGCATCGGTTAATGTAATTAATGGATTGTTCCATAAAGCACCTGCATTTCTATCTACCCAGTTATACGAAGCGGCTTTAAAATTACCGAGATTATCTGCTTCCAGGCCAAGTACTACTGCCATCTTTCCCTGTAAAATAATTCTGCGTGCATCTTTTGGAGTTAACGCAATTTCCATCCACGATGAATTTTGCTGCACCATTTGTTTAATTTCTTCAATCTGTTTCATGAGCACAGTTTCATCATCAAATGGAGTTCCATCATTGCCCGGCCCCATTAATAAAGAAGGCACATACATATTATTGATGGCTAATGCACAGAACAAACGCATACCACCCTGAAAAGCCCGTTTCAAAAATTCAACATGCTGCTGCTGATGTGTTTTGGAATTGAAACGGGGAAAGTCAATAAAATCAGGCCAGCCCTTCGCTTCATGCGGATCGGCACCCATGATAAATGGTTTTCTTACAATAAAAGTTCCTAATGCGCCATGATTGCGAACACAAAGATCATTGCTGTATGTTTCTGATAATGGAGTAGTGGCTTTTCCGGTGAGGAGGAGTTTTCCAAATCCTGCTTCATGCACAGGATGTGCGTGTGTATCTGCAATGCCCCATACGGGAGTGTTGATATCTACTTCATAATTTCTGCCGGTTGCATCATCCCGCAAAGTAATACCGTCAAGTGCTTCATTTGTAAAACGGAAATTATCTGCATTGATATGACCCCAGTTGCCGTTGCTGTTATCAACAATCCTGATCCTGGCTGTTTTGCCTTTGTATGAAGTGATGTCGATCCGTTCACGGTACATCAGTTCATTACTGCGGAAGGAGGATTTTTTTACTGCCGACACCCAGCTGCCATCAGCCTGCTTGATTTGTAATTCAACAAAAAGTTTTTGTGCATCTGCACCACCACCAAGTAAGAAGTAGCAATTGTTTACAGTAATTAAAAATTCAGAGGAAGAAAGTATTCCTGTTGGTCCATCTCCCTGTGTTTCATAAAACCTCCCTCCGCTGGAAGGGTTGTTTTCGTAAGTGCCAATCCAGTTATTTCCATTCCGTCCAATATCATATCCCTGGTCTTTCCAGTAATCGCCGCCAACACCACCATTGTTTAATTCCATCTGGCTGAGTATACGTGTTGTAAGAACATTGTCTCCAAATGTG
>JANOIQ010000468.1:0-3051 GCA_031407835.1 Chitinophagaceae bacterium | reverse complement strand
CATTCAAAACACAGCAGACGGAACCCTGTTGTACAGTTTTACATTTAAAGGAAAAAAAGTAATTCAACCATCAACGCTTGGCTTTGCATTAAACAGTCCAAAAGCATTACTCAATAAGTTTACAATTATTACTTTTGATTCTTCAGCGGTTGATGAAACATGGAAACCTGTTTGGGGTGAAGTAAGTATCATCAGGAATAATTATAAAGAACTTACAGTAAAGCTGAAAGACAAATCAGGGTCAGGCATTTTATTGAATGTCATCTTCCGTGTGTTTAATGATGGAGTTGGTTTTCGTTATGAATTTCCCAGGCAGCCGTCACTCACTTACTTCATTATTGCAAACGAGCAAACACAGTTTGCATTAACAGGCAATCATAAAACATTCTGGATTCCCGGCGACTTTGATACCAATGAACAGCTTTACACAACATCAAAGCTGAGTGAAGTGGATGCATGGAAATCGGATATGGTATCTGTTGGTGATAAAAAACTGAATGTACCTGATCAGTATGCAGTGCAAACGCCATTGATGATGAAAACGGCTGATGGATTATATATCAACATTCATGAAGCTGCATTGATCAATTATCCCGCTATGCAACTGCATGTTAACAAATCAGCATTCACTTTAAGTTCTAATTTAGTTCCTGATGCTGCAGGTAATAAAGCATACTTGCGTACACCTGCTGTTACACCCTGGCGCACCATCATCGTAAGTGATAAAGCAACAGCGATCCTTAGTTCAAAAATGATTTTGAATCTGAATGAACCATCTGTTATTGAAAACACATCGTGGATAAAGCCTATGAAGTTTATGGGCGTGTGGTGGGAAATGCAAACAAATATCGGCGGCTGGAATTATACAAATAACCCAGACTCACTTGGAGCTACTGGTGTCATCGTTCCAAGCGGACGGCACAGTGCCAACACTACCAATGTGAAACGCTATATTGATTTTGCAGCAAAGAATGGTATTGAAGGTTTATTGGTTGAAGGATGGAATACCGGCTGGGAAGCATGGTACGGCAACTGGAATGGAAAGCATTTTGATTTTGTAACTCCCTACCCGGATTTTAACGTGGCAGAAATACAACAGTATGCGAAACAGAAAAATGTGCAGATGATTATGCACAATGAAACAAGCGCTGATGCTGCCACGTATGATCAGCAGATGGACACTGCTTTTCAATTCATGAATCGTTTTGGTTATGGTTCAGTAAAAACAGGATATGTAGGACAAATCATTCCACGTGGTGAACATCATGATGGACAATGGATGGTGAATCATTATATCCGCTCTGTACAAAAAGCAGCGAAGCATCGTGTAATGATTGATATACATGAACCTGTTCGTCCTACAGGCTTGCACCGTACATGGCCCAACTTTGTTGCCAGTGAAGCAGGAAGAGGAAATGAATTCAATGCATTTGCAGAAGGCAGTCCGCCGGAACATGAAACCATTTTACCCTTTACACGTTTAATGGGCGGCCCAATGGATTATACACCGGGCATTTTTAAAATGCGTGGTTATGCAGCCGCTGCTCCCAACAGGCAGATGCATACAACCTTAGCTAAACAGCTTGCTTTATATATTACCATGTACAGTCCCTTGCAGATGGCTGCTGATCTTCCTGAAAATTATGAAGCGCATATGGATGCCTTTCAGTTTATTAAAGATGTGGCAACTGATTGGGATGATACAAAGATCTTAGAAGCAGAGCCGGGTGATTACTTAACCATTGCACGGAAAGAAAAAGCAAAAGAGAATTGGTTTGTTGGTGCTATTACTGATGAACAAAGCAGAACAGTTGCTTTGTCGTTTGATTTTTTAACTCCCGGCGCAACGTATGAAGCAACGGTTTACCGTGATGCAGACAATGCAGACTGGAAAACAAATCCGGAAGCATACAGGATTGAAAAAATTGTTGTAACGAATAAAACAAAGCTGACTATAAAACTGGCGAAAGGTGGTGGGTTTGCGGTGAGTGTGATGAAGAAATAATTATTCAATTATAATGTAAGGGGTGCTTTGCGCCCTTTTTTTGTTTCGTATGCTTTTTCTTTTGTCTTGACACAAAAGAAACAAAAAGTCAAGACGGGAAATATTACCCCCATTTCCCGTCGGAAGCCCTGATTGAGTTTTTGTACTACTGTGGTGAAGAACATTTGTAATTACACGATCATCCTATGTTCATTTCTCTGTGTTTTTTTTGGTCTTGTTGCTTTTCTTTTTTGGGATGATGCCGTTTTGGCCAGTTTTATTTGCAGTTATTTTAATGCACTTTGCAGTTTTGCGAATGTAGTTTGCAGATAATTGAATGCGTATTGCAGTAAATTGAAATGCTTTTGCAGTCTTGCGAATGCACTTTGCAATTCGTGCAATGTTTATTGCAGTTATTTTAAATACTCTTGCAATTTTTTAAAATCGCTTTGCAGTTATTTGAATGTGATTTGCAGTTGCTGCAATGTAAATGTCGGTTTATTGGCTTTTTTGACCTGTTTTTGTATCTTTTGGGTCTAAAACACCTTTTTATGCTCGCTTTAAACGTATTAAAGCTCCTGGAAGACAGGGGTATTGTGAATCCTCAAACTTACCTGGTAAACAATGGCATTCCTTATTATACGGTGAGCCGCCTTGTTACCAACACTACCAAAAACATTACTTACGCTACTTTGGAGAAGCTTTGCCTGATCTGCAAATGCACGCCTGATGATTTGTTTGTGTGGGTGGCTGATGCTGATTTGCAGTTAAGCGAACCTGTTGCTCTTGAAAAGCTGAAGCCAAAACCCAAGCCGCTGAGCGCTGCTGAACGGATGAAAAATTTATCGGCTGAACAGCTGGAACAGCTGCAGCAGTTTATTAATGAGCTGGAGAAAAAGTGAGGGGTTTGTTTTTATGCCTAGGCGGCAGCCTTTGTAATGCAGACTCTTTTTTCCTGCGTTTTCTGTGTGCAAACGTTTATTAAACGCTTGTACACAGATATATGAAAATGTCATTGACGTAATAACAATACAAAACGTATAATTACAGATGGTTGATTTTCAACT
>JANOIQ010000463.1:0-4325 GCA_031407835.1 Chitinophagaceae bacterium | reverse complement strand
GTTCTGTCGCATTGAGCAGCGAGTTCTTCATTATGTGTTACAATAAGAAATGTTTGATTGAATTGTTTGCGCAGATCAAAAAATAACTGGTGCAGCTCTCTTGCGTGTGTACTGTCGAGATTACCTGTTGGTTCATCAGCCATGATAATATCAGGATTATTAATCAACGCTCTTGCAACAGCAACACGCTGCTGTTCTCCACCTGAAAGTTCAGATGGTTTATTTTCCATCCGGTTTTCCAATCCCAATAATTTCAACAGTTCTTTTGCCCTGTCTTCCACCTCTTTTTTCTTACGATTACCTAACCAGCCGGGAATACACACATTCTCCAATGCTGTAAACTCGGGCAGTAAATGATGAAACTGGAACACAAATCCAATATGCCTGTTGCGGAAACTGGCAAGCTGACTTCCCCGCAAATTGTTTACCTGTGTATTGTTCAGCCAAACTTCGCCTGCATCCGGTTCATCCAGTGTTCCGAGGATATGCAGCAAGGTGCTTTTGCCGGCACCGCTGCTGCCAACAAGACTAACGATTTCACCCTTGGCTATCTGCAAATCCACGCCCTTCAATACTTCCAGGCTGCCGTATCGTTTGCTGATCTGTTTACAAGTAAGCATTTTTTTGTTCTCCGTTTTACAAACCTAAGATATTGAAAATTACTTCACACAAGGGCTCATTAAAAAATCCCGAAAACCAGTTATTCACCTGTTTTAAAAGCAGATTTGGTTATTTCAGCAGGAAAGTTACATTTGCGAAAAATAAAGGGAAATACCTTATGTTCTGGACACTCGAATTAGCCTCATATCTTGAAGACGCTCCCTGGCCCGCTACCAAGGATGAATTGATTGATTTCACCATCCGCAGTGGCGCTCCCATTGAAGTTGTGGAGAATCTCCAGGAGCTGGAAGATGAAGGCGAACTTTATGAAAGTATTGATGATATCTGGCCGGATTATCCGAGCCAGGAAGACTTCTTCTTTAATGAAGATGAATATTAACACAGCCACCCGCTGTTGCAACACGCAAAAAATTACAAACCCCGAACAATGATTCGGGGTTTAATTTTTTTATACGGTTAATTCAATCCTGTTTTTTTCCGGATCGAGGATTACACTTTCATAATACCCATCACCGGTATATCTCGGCCCATCCAGTACTTCAAATCCATCCTGTAAAAATTGTGCAGTCATAGCATCAACGTTTTCTTTACTTCCCAATGAAATAGCAAAATGAACAAATCCTGTAAACTGGTCATATACATTATCTTTCGTTTGGGGAACAGACGGCTTCTGCATCAATTCCAAACGTGGTCCTTCAGCAAATGATAAAAAATAAGATTGAAATTGTTTAGAGCTGTTGATGTACTTATCATTTGCTGTTGCCTGAAAGTATTTGCAATAAAAATCTTTCATTGCTTCAAGATCTTTTACCCAAACAGCCAGATGTTCAATCTTCATTCCTGTTTCTTAAAGCTGAGTTTGAAATAAAGCAGTACGAGCGAGAGCAAAAAGATAAAGCCATTGCATAAAACCACAGGCAGTAATAACGGATTATTGAAGACGCCATAAACCAGCCACACCAGGGTACTGGTGGTTACAATCAAGATGGTGTAAATGCTTAAATCACCTACACTTTTACTCTGCCAGGCTTTGTACACCTGCGGAATAAATGTAATACTGCTGAGAAATGATCCTAACAATCCAACGGCTTCTACCCAATTCATATGATTGATTTTTAATTTGCAGTTTATAGTTTGCAGTTATCATTACCCTCCGGCAGATGTATAAACTACGAACTATAAACTATATGACTTATTTCTCCATCTGCTCAATTACATCCATTGTTACACCTGTAAAACTGAAACCACCATCATGGAACAGGTTCTGCATAGTTACCATTCTCGTCAAATCACTGAACATTACAGCAACATAATTGGCACAGTCTTCCGAGCTGGCATTGCCCAGCGGACTCATCTTTTCAGCATAGCTTATAAAGCCGTCAAATCCTTTTACACCACTGCCTGCAGTTGTCCTGGTAGGAGACTGTGAAATGGTATTCACCCTTACTTTCTTTTTAACTGCATAATGATATCCGAAGCTGCGGGTAATACTTTCAAGTAAGGCTTTAGCATCAGCCATTTCATTATAATCGGGAAATACACGTTGTGCTGCGATATAGGTTAACGCCACCACACTGCCCCACTCGTTCATTGCATCCAGGTCCCAGGCGGTACGTAATACACGGTGCAGACTGATAGCAGAAATATCATTGGTTTTCTGGTTCCACTCATAGTTCATCTCTGTATAATGCTTTCCTTTCCGCACATTGATGCCCATTCCAATAGAGTGGAGCACAAAATCAATCTTGCCACCAAAATGGACCATTGATTGTTCAAAGAGAGCCTTTAATTCATCCATATTGGTAACATCAGCACCAATTACAGGGGCATTTCCGCAGGCTTCTGCCAGCTTATTGATTTCACCCATGCGTAAAGCAACCGGGGCGTTGGATAACACAATCTGTGCCCCTTCTTCGTAACACTTTAAAGCAGTTTTCCAGGCAATTGATTTTTCGTCTAATGCACCGAAGATGATTCCTTTTTTCCCTTTCAATAACTGATGACTCATAACATTGATTTTGCCCAAATGTAAGGAAGAAGCAGGAAATGAAATAACAGCAATACACAAGTGCCAAAGAGTTGCCAACCTTAACAAAGAGTCTTATAAATGCCAATATGTTTTAAAAAGGTTGGCAACTCTTTGTAACGTCAGTATAAAACATGCATTCGATTGCGCATTTACCCTCTGTAACCCGAACTTTGAACGGAGAACTTCAATACTTTTGCAGCCAATAAAATCCCCACTCAGTGAACCAGCAATCAGCAGAACAGATCAGAGCAGCCTTTACACAGAAATTTTCAACAGAACCCTTTTTGTATTTTTCGCCGGGTCGTATTAATATCATTGGTGAACATATTGATTATAACGACGGATTTGTGATGCCGGCAGCCATTGATAAAGGCGTTTATTATGCTGTAGCTCCCAACAACAGCAATACCCTCAATTTCTACAGTGTTGATTTTAATGAATCACTGAGCATTGATATAGCTGATATTAAAGCCAGAACTAACTGGGAAAATTATGTGCTGAGTGTAGTGAATCAATTTATCAAAGCTGGAAAAAATATCAAAGGATTTGATTGTGTATTGGGCGGAGATATTCCAAGAGGATCAGGCATGTCATCTTCTGCCGCAGTGGAAGGAGGAATGGCATTTGCGCTGAATGAAATTTTTGAATGCGGTTTCAACAGAAAGGAACTTGCTTTACTCAATCAACGGGCCGAACATGATTACCCCAATGTAAAATGCGGCATCATGGATCAGTTTGCCAATATGAACGGGAAGAAAGATTCGGTAATCCTGCTTGATTGCAGATCAATCGAACATCAATATTTCCCGCTGATACTTGATGGATATTCTCTTGTTCTCATCAATACAAAAGTGCATCACTCACTCGCATCATCGGCTTACAATAAAAGAAGAAGCCAGTGCGAAGAAGGTTTGATGCTGATGCATTCCAACAGCCCGGTAAAATCATTCCGTGATATTACAAAGTGGGAAGACCTGTTGAGTTATGAAGCTATGATGGGCGAAGAAGTTTACATGCGTTGTTTATATGTGGTACAGGAAATTGACCGCACCCAACAGGCCGCAAAATTGTTACAGGAACACGATCTGAAGGGACTTGGCAAACTCATGTATGCTACGCATGAAGGCTTAAGTAAACTGTATGAAGTAAGCTGTAAAGAACTCGACTTTTTAGTTGAACAGGCAAAGAAAAACAGTTCAGTCATTGGTGCAAGACTGATGGGCGGCGGGTTTGGTGGCTGTACCATTAACATCGTGGCTACTGATGCAGTTGCATCTTTTATCAGCGAAACACTTGCTGCTTATAAAACTAAATTCGGTATTGATGGTGAAGCGTATGTGGTGCAAACGGATGATGGAGTGAGAAGGATTGGTTGATTAGGTTGAACCAAGTGGAAACCTTGAGCCTGTCGAAAGGTTGATCATCTTTTATACAAATGATCAGCAAGGCTTCGATAAACTCAGCCTGACATTCTAACAAATTTTACTGCGCCAAACTGATATTCACCTGTAATCCTGCTCTTGTATTTACCACGGGTGGTGGTGTAGCAATATAACCTACTACCCTGTTCTGTTCAAAGAATAAACGTAAACGGATCCGGTTGTTGAGTACATAATCAACCGATGGACTGATGGTTAATACTTTCTGTCCGCCGGTAGGAATGGTATTCCGCTGA
>JANOIQ010000455.1:0-3084 GCA_031407835.1 Chitinophagaceae bacterium | reverse complement strand
CAGCTGCCACCATTATTACACTTGTTTTTCTCGGCAATTATTTAGAAGACGCTTCAATTCAACAAACACAAACTGCGTTAAACAGTTTGGCGAAAAGTCAGAAAGTAATGGCGAATATGATTGCGTTTGATGATCAGCACCTGGAGCAGATTTTTGCTGTTGAAAACAATGTGCTTCATACAGGTGATCTGATCTTAATTAAAAGTGGAGAACAGATTCCGGCCGATTGTAAAATACTCTGGGGTGAAGCAACCGTTAATGAAGCCATCATAACCGGTGAAAGTTTACCTCTCACCAAAAAACAAAAAGATCAGTTGATTGGTGGAAGTATTTTGATTGATGGTACAGTGAAAGCGCAGGTTACAGCCACAGCAAAAGATTCGGTATTATCCAATATTGTTGATCTTGTTAAACGGGCACAGGGCGAAAAACCTCCTGTTCAACAACTGGCCGATAAGATCAGCGCCATCTTTGTTCCTGTTGTATTAGGTATTGCAGCGGTAACATTAATTGCCAACTGGATCATCTTAAAAGATTTTACTCCGGCTTTGATGCGTAGCATTGCTGTATTGGTGATTGCCTGTCCATGCGCCATGGGGTTGGCAACACCTGCTGCTATTGCAGTAGGCTTAGGCCGTGCAGCAAAAAATGGAGTTCTCTTTCGCAATGCAAAGAGTTTAGAGCTGTTTAAAAATATTACACAGGTTGTGTTTGATAAAACAGGCACGTTAACCACTGGCAACTTTGAACTGGCATCCTTTCAAATTTTTGATCAGAGTATTTCAGAAGAAGAATTTAAACGCATTGCTTTTTCACTCGAAAAATATTCCATTCATCCCATTGCAACATGCATTGCCACTGCATGGAAAACAAACAAAGATATCCGCTGGACAAAAATTGAAGAGGTGAAAGGACTTGGTATGAAAGCAGTTTCTAAAGAAGGAACTGATGAATGGATTGCAGGTTCTTACAAAACTGCCACAACGTTAACAACAGATGATACACACAATGTTTATATCATTAAAAACAATCAGCTCATTGGATGGATTGATGTAAAAGATGAGGTGAGATCGGAAGCCGCAACCATCATCAATTACCTGAAATCGAAAAATATCAAAACCATTTTGCTGAGTGGTGATGGAAGAAAAAAATCTGAGTTGATTGCAAATCAGCTGGGCATAGATGAAGTTATTGCTGAACAAACACCGGAGCAAAAACTGGAAGTTGTTGAACGATTAAATAGAATCACTCCTACTGCCATGGTGGGTGATGGTATTAACGATGCTCCTGCTTTGGCAAAAGCTACGATTGGCATTTCTTTAAGTGAAGCCTCACAGGTGGCCATGCAAACCGCTGATGTTGTACTGATGAATCATGGATTAAAAAATCTGCCACTTTCGCTTGGCTTGGGTAAACATACATTCCTCACTATCAAACAAAATTTATTTTGGGCATTCTTCTATAATATTGTTGCTATTCCAATTGCAGCATTTGGATTTCTTACACCCGGCTTCAGTGCATTGGCCATGGGATTAAGTGATGTGGTGCTTGCGATAAATTCGGTGAGGTTATTTGTGAAAAGAGTGGTGTAAAAGAAAAAATGTAACTTGTAGAGTAATTTTAAACATTATGACAATAGTAATCCCCAAAAAGGCCAGTAAAGAAGAAATAAAGAAAAAACTGGAAGAATTTGAACTGAAGAAAAAAAAATCATCTTCTAAAAAAGGGAATGCTTCAAAATTTTTCGGCATCAATCCTTCTGAAGTTGATGGTCTTGCTTTTCAAATAAAAGTGCGAAAAGAATGGGATTAATTCTTGTTGATACAAATATTGTTATCTATACAATAAAAGGGTTGTCATTAATAGAACCATATCTGATTTATGACTTCGCCCTTTCCGAAATCTCAATTATTGAACTGCTTGGTGTTAAAAATATTGAAGCCTTTACTTTAAAAAGCCGTCAAAGATTTATTAATGGTACAGTTACCTATCCTTTTAATACAGAAATCAGGGAACTCACAATTAAATTAAAACAGAAGTACTCATTAAAAGTACCAGACGCCGTTATTGCTGCAACTGCTATCCACTACAATCAATCGCTACTCACAGCAGATAAGGATTTTGCAAAAATCAAGGAAGTATCTTCTATTATCGTTACTTTTTAGCGATCAACATGAATGATTTAGCTGATATACTAAAACAATACTGGGGTTATGATTCTTTTCGACCACTGCAAAAAGAAATCATAGAATCTGTTCTTTCAGGCAGAGATACGCTTGCGTTATTACCAACCGGCGGTGGTAAAAGCATCTGTTATCAAATTCCTGTATTGTCAAAAGAAGGCATGTGCATTGTTGTGTCGCCTTTAATTGCACTTATGAAAGACCAGGTGGAAACATTGCATCGGAAAAATATTACAGCTGCAGCTATTTACACCGGCATGCCCTATAAGCAGATTAAAGACATTCTGCACATGGCCGTAAATGAGCAGTTGAAATTTTTATATGTTTCCCCTGAACGCCTGGAAACAAATCTCTTTCATGAATATCTGCCGGGAATGAATGTGCAGCTCATTGCAATTGATGAAGCACATTGCATTTCACAATGGGGATACGATTTTCGCCCTTCTTATTTAAAGATCATCAACTTCAGAAAAGAATTACCGGGTATTTCTGTATTAGCCGTTACCGCATCTGCAACTGCATTAGTGCAGGATGATATTTGTAAACAACTTCAGTTCCGCAATCATCATATTTACAAAGGATCTTTCTTAAGGGAAAATCTTTCCTTCAGTATATTTAAAATCGACAGCAGAATCAATAAAATTCTGCAAATACTGAATAACGTACAAGGCTCTGCCATTGTGTATTGCAAAAGCAGGAAGATGACTCAGGAAGTGGCGCAACTTTTACATCTGCAAAAAATCTCTGCTGATTATTATCATGCCGGACTAAGCAATGATGAACGTAGCAAACGGCAGGAAGCATGGCTGCAAAATCAAACAAGAGTAATTGTTTGCACCAATGCTTTCGGAATGGGAATTGATAAAGCGGATGTACGTGTGGTGATCCATCATGATATGCC